>SKSA01000030.1 GCA_007118195.1 Anaerobacillus sp.
AATACGTGAGCTTTATGAAGAGTTTGAATGAAGACGAGGATCACGGGGCCAATTAATAAACCTAAAAACCCGAATAATTTGTAACCAACAAATAAAGAAAGTAGTGTTGCGAGTGGGTCGACACCGATATTTGTTGATAATATTTTCGGCTCCATGATCTGTCTTTGAATAACGACGACTCCATAAAGAACAGAAAGCCCGATGGTCAATGATAGTTGACCAGAAAAAAATGTATAAAAAATCCATGGAATAAAAATTAAGCCAGTTCCTAAGTATGGCAGTAGATCAACGAATGCAATTATCAATGCAATGGTTATCGGATAATCGACACCTAATATGATTAAGCCGGCTAAAACGATAAAACAAGTAATGGAAATAAGCGTTAATTGAGCAAAAAGAAACCCTACAAACGCTTTTTTTAAGCTGACAATTACTACTTTCGTTTTTTCAGCAATGAAATTCGGAGTCCACTTTCTAAAAAGGGAAACGAGCCTATACCAATCTTTACTAATAAAAAAAGTAGCTAATAAAGAAAAAATAATAACAGTAGCTAAGTTCGGTAACCCTAATAAAAAGTCAGATACTCCTGTTAATATAGCGTGTGTTGTATTGCTTAAACTAGAAGTTAACTGAACAGTAATTGTTTCAATGTAAGCCAATATCGTCGCTTGGTGGTCGCTATCCAATGAGTAAAATAATGTTGAAATTTGCTCATAAATAGGAATGATCTTTATTGTGAAAAACTCTTTAATTTCGAAAATAATCGTTTGTAAATGAAATGGTACTGACTGAGATAAATAATTTGTACCTATAATGATTTCTGAAATGATTACGGTAATCGCACCAATGATTAGAACAATTATTAAAAGTAATGTAATTGAAACAGATAACCATCTTGTTACATTTAGCTTTTTTTGGAGCAAATTGACAAAAGGGTTTATTAAAAATGCAATCGCTAGACCGATGGCAAATGGGTAAGCAGTCTTAAATAAAAAAACAACTAGTAATATCGTAGAAGTGAATACCAATAAAACGATAAGGAGCTTCATTAATATCCGAAGGTAGTTAGACGACATACTTTTTCTCCTTTCGATATTTTAGCTTTTATTACACTATTAAATAGTTATGGCTTGTATATGTTATTTAGACCAATTATTTAAACGGAAGCCTTTTAAAAAACTTATTTATTATTCGAAAAATTGACACAAAAATATATTGAAACTTGGCGAAATTATAAATTGTATGATAATATAAAAATGGTACGGCCTACCGAGGAAGGATGCATCACTTTTGATTACACAAGCAACAGCGTTTATGCTTATTTTGCTTTTTATCGGTATCATAGCGAAAAATCAATCTTTAATTATTGCAGTAGTTGCCCTACTAGCTATAAAGTGGGCTGGATTAGGAGATAAAGCTTTTCCTCTACTACAGCAAAAAGGAATAAATATTGGGGTTACAGTAATTACAATAGCGGTGCTTGTACCTATTGTTACTGGACAGATTGGTTTTAGAGAATTAGCCGATGCGATGAAATCTACATATGCATGGATTGCGTTAGGAGCGGGGATTTTTGTTGCTATTATCGCAGCTAATGGGATAGAGTTGTTGCAATCAGATCCTCATATTACGGCAGCTCTAGTTTTTGGGACGATACTAGCGGTAGCGATATTTAATGGAGTAGCAGTTGGTCCATTAATTGGAGCTGGTATTGCTTATATGGTGATGAAGCTAGTAGAATTCTTTAGCACACTAGGTTCGTAGACTTAAAATTAGTGATAATTTTCATAAGAATTAAAATAGTCGGAATTTATTTTTAAATTTAAAGTTCACAAAACTGTGAAAAATGTATATAATTGAAATTGGTTGGAAAACTCTTTTAAACATAATAAATATTTATGGAAAAAAGAGTAGGTTCAAAAAGGCCTGAAATTTTACTAATAAATATGCTGACGATTCTCGCACAAATATGTTCAAATTAGAACAAGAAAATATTTTACTATAATTATAATTCAATTAATTGGATTTAAAATTAATAGAGTTAACTTTCGTCGTCGGCACCCAACTGCTTTAAGGACTTTTTGAACTATCTTCTTCGTTTAAGCATGGAAAGTTTGTTCTAAGAATCATTCTATTTGTAAAGGAGAGGTTGAAAAAATGAGTACTACTCGTGGTCTTGAAGGTATTGTTGCAACAACGTCGAGCGTAAGTTCAATTATTGATGGTGTTTTAACTTATCATGGTTTTAACATCGATGATTTAGCAGATCATGCTAGCTTTGAGGAAGTAATCTTCTTATTATGGAACGGTCGTCTTCCGAAAGAAGCAGAATTAAAACAGCTAACAGAGGATTTAGCTAGCTATGCAGAAGTTCCTCAAGGTGTCATTGATCAAATGAAGATGTACCCAATTGAAAAGGTTCATCCGATGGCCGCTCTTCGTACTGCAATTTCAAACTTAGGATTGTATGATCCAGAGGCAGATGACCAATCTGAAGAAGCGAATAAGCGGAAGGCTCTTAAATTACAAGCTCAAGTACAAACGGTCGTGACAGCGTTTTCACGTATCCGTGAAGGGAAAGAACCTGTTGCACCTCGCAAAGATTTAGGCTTTGCGGCTAATTTCCTTTACATGCTTAATGGAGAAGACCCTGATGAAATTTCTATAAATGCTTTTAACAAAGCGTTAGTTCTACATGCAGATCATGAGTTAAATGCATCGACGTTTACTGCTCGTGTCTGTGTAGCAACTTTATCTGATATGTATTCAGGTGTTACAGCGGCAATTGGCGCTCTTAAAGGTCCACTACATGGTGGAGCCAATGAACAAGTTATGGCCATGTTAAGTGAAATTGATTCTATGGATAATGTAGAACCATATATTATGAATGCACTAAATAATAAAGTAAAAATCATGGGCTTTGGTCACCGTGTATATAAAGACGGAGATCCTCGAGCTAAGCATTTGAGAGAAATGTCAAAACAGTTAACAACTATTACTGGTGAGACGAAATGGTATGAAATGTCTGTGAAAATTGATGAAATTGTTACACGTGAAAAAGGTTTATTACCTAACGTTGATTTCTATTCTGCTAGTGTCTACCATAGCTTAGGAATTAAGCATGATTTATTTACACCAATTTTTGCAATTAGTAGAATGTCAGGATGGATTGCACATATTTTAGAACAGTTTAGTAACAACCGATTAATTAGACCGCGTGCCGAATATATCGGACCTGACAAACAAGTTTATGTACCAATGGAAAATCGTTAATTTCATGTGTTGGGGGAGAATAATCTATAATTAAAGAGATTTTAAAGTGGAAAGCACATAAGGCTTTGGAGGGGGAACCTTACTAATATAGGTTAAGCAACCAAAGAAGATACTTGTTTTTCACTTCTCCCATTACATATATAAAAATAAGAAAAAGACTTTTTTAGGAGGTAATAGTAATGGCAAATGGCGAAAAAATTACTGTTCAAGGTGGAGTTTTAAACGTTCCTAATAATCCGGTGATCCCTTTCATCGAAGGTGATGGTATTGGACCAGACATTTGGGCTTCTGCATCTCGCGTAATAGACGCGGCAGTAGAAAAAGCATATAAAGGTGAAAAGAAAATTGTTTGGAAAGAAATTTTAGCAGGTGAAAAAGCTTTTGAACAAACTGGAAACTGGCTTCCAGAAGAAACGTTAGACGCAGTACGCGAGTATATTATTGCAATTAAAGGTCCATTAACAACTCCAATTGGTGGTGGATTCCGTTCTCTTAACGTAGCACTTCGTCAAGAGTTAGATTTATACACTTGCTTACGTCCTGTACGTTACTTTAATGGGGTGCCTTCTCCAGTTAAAAAGCCTGAAGATACAGATACAGTTATTTTCCGAGAAAATTCTGAAGATATTTATGCTGGTATTGAGTGGGAAGAAGGAACTCCTGAAGTTAAAAAGTTGATCGCCTTCTTACGTGATGAAATGGGAGCAACTAAAATTCGTTTCCCTGAAACTTCTGGTATTGGTATTAAGCCAGTTTCTCAAGAAGGAACAGCTCGTTTAGTTCGTGCTGCGATTGAGTATGCAATTAAAGAAGGGCGTAAGAGTGTAACTCTTGTTCATAAAGGGAATATCATGAAGTTTACTGAAGGAGCTTTCAAAAACTGGGGTTATGAATTAGCAGAAAAAGAATACGGAGATAAAGTATTCACTTGGGCTCAATATGATGAGATTGTTGAAAAAGATGGAAAAGACGCTGCGAACAAAGCACAATCAGATGCAGAAGCAGCTGGCAAAATCATTGTTAAAGATGTAATTGCTGATATCTTCTTACAACAAATTCTTACTCGTCCAAAAGACTTTGATGTAGTTGCAACAATGAACTTAAATGGTGACTATGCTTCGGATGCGTTAGCTGCACAAGTTGGTGGAATTGGTATTGCTCCTGGAGCAAACATTAACTATGAAACAGGACATGCAATCTTTGAAGCTACACACGGTACAGCTCCTAAATATGCTGGCTTAGACAAAGTAAACCCTTCTTCTGTTTTACTTTCAGGAGAGTTAATGCTTCGTCACCTAGGTTGGAATGAAGCAGCGGACTTAGTTATGACTGCTATGGATAAGACAATTGGTAGTAAAGTTGTAACATATGATTTTGCACGTTTAATGGATGGTGCTACAGAAGTTAAGTGTTCAGAGTTTGGTGATGCATTAATTAAAAACATGGACTAAGAACTTAATATGAGGTTAAATATAGGTTGATTCAAGAAGGGTTAGACTACACCATTTTATAAGGAACTTTTTTGGGAAGTTTTTAATAGTGGGGAGTCTCCCCCTTTTGAGTCACCCTTCTCTTTTATTAACGAAACTATATAACGGTAGGGAGCGAAAAAAAATGGCAATTAAACGAAGAAAAGTTTCTGTTATTGGTGGCGGTTTTACAGGAGCAACAACGGCATTAATGGTTGCTCAAAAGGAATTAGGTGATGTCGTACTAGTAGACATTCCGCAAATGGAAAATCCTACAAAGGGAAAAGCTCTAGATATGTTAGAAGCAAGTCCAGTACAAGGATTTGATTCGAATATCGTTGGAACTTCTAATTACGAAGATACAGCTGGTTCTGATATCGTTGTTATTACTGCAGGGATTGCTAGAAAGCCTGGCATGAGTCGTGATGACTTAGTTAATACAAACGCTGGAATTATGAAGGCGGTTACAAAGGAAATTGTGAAATATTCCCCAGACTGCTATATTGTGGTGCTTACAAATCCTGTAGATGCAATGACTTACACAGTGTATAAAGAATCTGGCTTCCCGAAAAACCGTGTTATTGGTCAATCAGGAGTACTGGATACTGCGCGTTTCCGCACGTTTGTATCACAAGAGTTAAACGTATCAGTTGAAGATGTAACTGGATTCGTATTAGGTGGACATGGTGATGATATGGTACCACTTGTGCG
>SKSA01000037.1 GCA_007118195.1 Anaerobacillus sp.
TAACAGAAAAAGTATATGATTTAGTTATGATTGGTGGAGGACCGGCTGGAGCATCAGCAGCAGTTTATGCTGCTAGAGCAAAGCTTAGTACGTTAGTGATTGATAAAGCTCCTAAAGCAGGCACATTGGCCTTAACTCATAAAATTGCTAATTATCCAGGGGTACGTGAGTCAGTGACTGGTCTTGAGTTGTTAACAAGAATGCAAGTTCAAGCAAAGGATTTTGGTGCCCGATTTGTTCGTTCTAACGTTATTTCCGTTGATTTTTCAAAAGACGTTAAAGAAATAATTATACCAGATGGAACGATTCAGGCGAAAGCTGTTTTTATTGCAGTTGGAGCAAAAGCGCCATCAAGTAAAATTGTCGGTGAAGAAGAATTTTCGGGCCGGGGTGTAAGCTATTGCTCTACTTGTGACGCTGCTTTTTATGAAAATAAGACGGTTGTCGTTGTTGGTGATAACGAAGAAGCTGTCAATGAAGCTTCAACATTAGCTAAATTTTGTAAGGAAGTTCGCTTATTAATTCCTTCAGGAACAACCCGTGGTGAAGCAGATTTATCAGTTTTAGATAAGCAAAGTAATATAACTATTTATAAAAAGTTTAAAATTAAAGAGATAAAAGGTAAAGATAGTGTTGAGGAGGTTGTTGTTGTTGACGATAAACGTAATGAACAACCATGGGAAATTGATGGCGTATTCCTTTATTTAGGTGGAATGAAACCAGGCACCGACTTTATTAAGGAGGCGGTTAACCGAGATGAGGAAGGCTACATTGTTGTAGACGATCGATTACGCACGAACGTGCCAGGGGTTTTTGCTGGTGGCGATGCGAGAAAAACACCGATTAAACAAGCGGTGATTTCTGCTGCAGACGGTGCTATCGCAGCGCTAGGCGCTGATCAATATGTAAATAATCGTATTAAGTTAAAGTCACAATATTAATGAAACAGAGGGGTTAGTACCAATAACATGATATTGGGAAGCGAAAACTCGTAATTACAACTAATTAGGGTGTGCGATTAAGCTATTTAATTCGCACACCTTTTGTTATTGATAAACCCTATAGTAATAGGACATTACATTAAGGTATAATGAAAAAATACATTTGTTAAATTAAAAAAATTTGGAGTGGGAATTTAATGAAATATACTTCAATTGATCGTATTCAACAAGGGGAAAAGTTAGGGAAACACATTTTTGCAAGTGACGGACGCGTTCTTTTAAACGAAGGAGTTCCTTTAACGATTGGATTAATCTCTAAGCTTAGAAGAATGGGAGTTAACGCTGTTTATTTAAAAGATGATCGACTTAGTGATGTGACAATTGAAGAAGTAGTCTCCGATAAAACAAAGCATGAAGCGATTGTTACTCTATCTGATGCATTTCAGTTTATTCAAAGTGGGAAAAACTTTGATACCCAGGAGGTTGGAAATACTGCTAGCAAACTAATAGATGAAATTTTACAAAATAAAGATGTTTTAGTTAATTTAACAGATATACGTACAAATGATAATGAATTATTTGTTCATTCCGTTAATGTTTGTATTATTTCTATAATCGTAGCTATACAATTAGGATTAGATCCAAAACGTATGCAGGAGCTAGCAATAGGAGCTCTTATGCATGATTTAGGTAAGATTTTACCTGATCGAAAAGAAGCAGAAACGACAAAAGTAAGTCTTGAAGATGATGAGTTTCTAGATGACCATACGTGGAAAGGCTTTAATTATTTGCGGAAAGTAAAAGATGTTAGTACTTTATCGGCACATGTTGCCCTAACGCATCATGAGTATGTTGATGGAACAGGATTTCCGAGGAAATTAAAAGCAGACGAAATTCACTTTTTATCTAAAATTGTTGCTGTAGCTAATCATTATGATAATTTAATCTCCTCCTTAAACGGTGGTTCGGGATTACGTCCACACGAGGCATGTGAACGTGTATTGGGCTTAACCAACATTTATTTTGACCATAATGTTGTTTGGAAGTTTTTACGTTCGATTGCATTTTATCCTACTGGTAGTCAAGTGAAATTAACGACTGGTGAAACGGGTGTAGTTGTCGCTCAGCACCGCGGTTTACCTCAAAGGCCTATCGTTCGCACTTTCAAAATTGATCAGCATACTTATGGTGGCGATGATTTTGAGGTGAAGGAAGTGGACTTAGCGAAAGAAACAACTATATTTATTGAAAGTATAGTGATGTAATTACTAAGTTACTTTTCACTTGTTAACTGTAGTTAAGCAAACAGTATACCCAAAGGGATCTTCAAGGAATGGCTATTTGTCATTCTTTTTTTGTTGTCACGTGCTTTCCGTTTTCTTGTTACATAATTCCCTATTTTTCCGGTCATAGTAATAGTAGGTAACTATAAGGTGGCATGTGAAAAGTGGGAAATAGATGTGAGTTTTATAAAAATCTAAATGAAAATGTCGAATTCCTAAATCGGGTATTTTCGGCTCCTCTAAATACAGATTTTAAAGTAAGGTATGTTTACTTGACATCAATAAAATGTGATGTCGCGATTTTTTATTTAAGTGGAATGGTTAATTTCGAAAGCTTAGAAACAACGATTATCCGACCGCTTATTGATAAAAAAGCTGTTTCTGGCAAAGATTCCTTGAGTGAAGTTGTGCAAAAGGAAGTATTAGTTAATAAAGATGTTCGAAAAATTGATTGTCTAGACGATGTGAAAATTGAGATTTTGCGTGGGAATACAGTTATTATTCTTGACAAAGAAACTAGTGGGTTAAGTATTACGACAACCGGATTTGAGCATCGCGGGGTTGAAAAACCTCAAAGTGAAAATGTCTTGAAAGGTCCAATGGAAAGTTTTGTAGAATCGGGCTTTATTAATCGTTCTTTAATTCGTAAGCAAATCCATAATGAACACCTCATTACAGAGTCATTAACTGTAGGCGTTAAGAAGTCAGCCGTCGTTTCGATGATGTATATAAATGGTATCGTTAGTCAAGAATTAGTCGAAAAAGTAAAAGAACGAATAAATGAAATAAATGTCGATTGCCTGCAAGGAGTTTCTATTCTTGAGCAGCATATTGAGGAACGTCCATACTCTTTACTACCTAGCATTCTTTATACAGAAAGACCAGATCGTGCGGCAGCCTTTTTACAAGAAGGTCATATCGTTTTAATTATGGACAACTCTCCAGCTTGTTTAGTTGTTCCCGTAACGGTATGGTCTTTCTTTCATACGGCAGAAGACTATTATCAACGTTGGGCGTTCGGCAACTTTATTCGCTGTGTTCGTCTTTTGGCTATTTTTGTAGCGCTGCTTGTTCCTAGTTTGTATATTGCGATTACCAACTTTCATGTTGAAATGATTCCTGCAGATTTAGTCTTATCGATTGCTGCTACAAGAGAGCGTGTCCCTTTTCCATCTATTGTAGAAGTCATCATTATGGAGATGGCTTTTGAATTATTAAGAGAAGCCGGAATTAGAATTCCATCGGCTATTGGTCCGACAATTGGCATTGTCGGAGCATTGATTTTAGGACAAGCTGCGGTGGAAGCAAATATTATTAGTCCTATTTTAGTGATTGTCGTAGCGATTACCGGTTTAGCTTCTTTTGCAATCCCAGATATAAGCTTCAGTTTTTTCGTTCGTTTACTTCGCTTTATCTTTTTATTTTTTGGCGCTACGATGGGTTTGTTTGGCATTGCGGCTTGTTTAACAGTGCTAATCGCTTATTGTTCAACAGCAAAATCGTTTGAAGTACCATTTTTTGCACCCATCTCACCTCACTATCGATCGTCAAAAGATACTATCATTCGGCCGCCTCTTTGGAAAATGTGGTTACGTCCGTTTTATGTTAGTCGGGAAAATATAAAGCGAAAAACACGACCAGAAGGGAATTCTTCGCAATGATTAAGCCTACTGACGGAAAGATTGGGTCACGTGAGTTTTTTGGACTCGTTTTAATTTTAATATTAATTAAAACTACTGGCTCAACACCGATGTATTTGTTTAAATTAGGTCAAAATGCAACTTGGATGATGCCGTTCTTTTTTTTGCTCGTCATCATTTTCCCTTTTTTCCTTCTGTATAAAGTTTTGAATGGTAATAAAGATAAGCATTTAATTGAAATTATTTATTCGTTACTCGGGAAATGGGCAGGGTTTCTATTAATATCATTTATTTTTTTATATTCTTTTTCCAGTCTTGTTTTAGCAAGTAGAAGTACAGTTGATATTGTCGGAACGCTCTTCTATCCGATAACACCTAAAATAATGATTTATTTGTTTTTAATGTTAGCTAGCTTTTTCGTTGCAAAACGAGGTTTAGAGGCGATAGGTAGGACTACTTGGCTTTTCTATCCTGCATTAAATTTATTTTTATTGTTTGCGTTAGTTTTAGCGTTTCCGATTTTACATGTAGATTTTCTTTTTCCTATATTAGGACCGGGTTTACCGTCGTTAATCACGAGTAGCATTAAGCATAGTGCAACTTACGGTGAGCTATTTCTACTAGCTTTTTTATATCCTTTTATTCGCTCTAATAAAGATTTTCGTAACAGCTCATTTTTAGGCATTTTATTTGTTACCGTACAGTTTTCTGTGATTTTGGCCGTCTTTGTAATGGCATTTGATTATCCTAGTATTAAGAACATTGCGTATCCATTCCAACAGTTAACGAGAATCATCGAAGTAAATGCAGTTTTGGCAAACTATGATAGCATCTTTTTAGCAGTATGGGTAGTGGCCTCTGTCATTCGATTTGCTATATTGCTATATATTACAACGCTAATCTTTGCTTATATGATTAGGCTAGAGGAATTTGAGCCGCTATTGTTACCATTCTCGGGTTTAATTGTCATGTTAGGTATTATTCCAGAAAATCCAATCGTCGTGATGAATTTTTTTAATACCGTTGTTATTGAGAGTGGTTGGATGATTATTAACTCTTTTCCAGTACTATTATGGGCTACATGGAAGTGGAAGGAGAGGGGCGCGTATTGAAAAAGTCGTTGCTCGTAATTCATATTATTGTACTTGTATTCATGGCGGGCTGTTGGGACCGTAACGAATTAGATGAATTAGCTTATGTCATAGCGATTGGCATTGACGCTATTGAGGAAGATGGTTTTGTAGTTACATACCAAATTGCGAACCCTGAAGAAGCAGGGGAAGATGATGTAGCCTCCGAAATTATTTCTATTCATGCTCCAGACTTTCTTTCAGCAAGAGATTTGGTTGTTGCTTTCGTAACAAGGGAAGTAGTTTTTACGCACACGAAAGTACTAATCGTTAGTGAAGCATTTGCTCGTCGTGATGAATTTTTAAATTTCATGAAACCGGCAATTCGTGAAAGACAATTAAGTAGAAAGATAAATCTCATTGTTTCAAAGGAGAGGGCTAGTGATTTTATTAGGAACAATAAACCAACCCTAGAAACGAGACCACATAAATTTTTCGAACTGATGACAGATCGTTGGGAAAATACTGGACTTGTTCCGGATTCAACTTTACATAGTTTGTTTCATCGTATGGAAGAAGACAGCGGAGTTTTTTTAGCAACTTATAGTTCGACAGTACAAGTAGAGGGAGGCCGTGAGGGGAAAGAGGATGATCATATACCAGGTGAAGTTAACATTCAAGGTGGGAACCCAACGCAAACGATTGGGAGTGCTGTTATAAAAGAGGGTAAAATGATTGCCAGTTTAACAGGAGAAGAAACAAGGTTTTCATTGTTGCTCCGTCCCGAAAAGGGAATAGAGAAAATGATCGCTACTTATCCTGACCCCCTTGAAGAAAAGTATAGAATAACGGCTAGATTACTCGCTGAAGAAGGCTCGCAAGTTCATGTAAATACAAAAAATCGAGCACCTACGATTCATGTGAAAGTACCAGTGAAACTTGAAATTTTATCGATAGAAAGCAACATAGATTACGTAGAAGATTTAGAAAAACAACATTTACTAAAAAATCATATAAAAACGCTAATTGAAGACAAATTGAATACATTTATTAAAAGAACACAAGAAGAGTTTCGGGCAGAGCCGTTTCGTTGGTCTTTACGAGCTAGGCGAACATTTTTAACGAATAAGCAGTTTGAAGAATATCGTTGGATGGACAACTACTCTTTTGCAGAAATTCATATTGAAGTAGATATTGAACTAAAGGAATTTGGAAAACAATTGGCTCCTACCGATATGAAACAAGTAAAGGGTGATTAGATGGAATGGGTATTAATCATTTTGGGAATGTACCTTTGTTATTACACAAGTGTTTACACGAAAATTGTTTTAGAAGAAAAAAAGATATTTGCCTCTTGTTTTCTTATTGTCCTTGCTATTTGCCTTTTAGTGTTGCCTTTTTACATTGTTCTTTCGTAAATTCGCTTGGCGACAGTCCAAGAAGCAAAAATATTAATATGGAATATATACGTTTTTTAAAAAAAATAAAGTATATTTAAATAATAAAAATATACCTTTAAATTGTAAGAAGCTGATTCTATAGCGAGAATCAGCTTTTATTCTTATTAGAGAAACTTTTCGATAAAAATATCAGAAAAAATATTTAAAAAATTTTGAAAAAAAGCGTTGCAATATTACATGCGCTGTTATAGTATACTAAGTATAAATCAAAACTGTAGTAATACAGAGCGGGATGCATTGCTTTCTGTAGCGTAAGTGAAGAAACGATGTTATTTCAAAATTAAAAAATAGGGAGATGAAGGAACATGACAAATTTTCAAGAGGAAGTTAATAAGTTAGAGAATAGCTGGAAGACAAATAAAAGATGGGCGGGAATTACAAGGAATTATACGGCTGAACAGGTTGTTCGCCTGAGAGGGTCTGTGCAAATAGAACATTCGTTAGCCCGTAGAGGAGCAGAGCGCCTTTGGGAGCAACTTCATACTCTCGACTTTGTATCTGCTTTAGGTGCCTTAACTGGAAACCAAGCGATTCAACAAGCGAAAGCGGGTTTACAAGCTGTTTATTTGAGTGGTTGGCAAGTAGCGGCTGATGCGAACCTTGCTGGGCAAATGTATCCTGATCAAAGTTTATATCCAGCTAATAGTGTGCCAATGGTTGTAAAGCGTATTAATCAAGCATTACAACGGGCGGACCAAATTCAACATATGGAGGGCAACGGTGATATTGATTATTTTCTACCAATTGTAGCTGATGCTGAAGCGGGGTTTGGTGGGCAACTAAATGTATTTGAACTTATGAAAGGGATGATTGAAGCAGGGGCTGCTGGCGTTCATTTTGAAGATCAGTTAGCTTCTGAGAAAAAGTGTGGGCATCTTGGTGGAAAGGTATTGATCCCAACACAAACGGCGGTCCGTAATTTAACAGCGGCAAGACTTGCAGCTGATGTATCCAATGTTCCAACCCTTATTATTGCAAGAACTGATGCTGATGCAGCGGATTTAATCACTAGTGATGTAGACCCATACGATCATGAGTTTATAACTGGTGAAAGAACTCCAGAAGGATTCTTTCGAACAAAACCGGGAATTGATCAAGCAATTTCTCGTGGCCTTGCTTATGCGCCTTATGCCGATTTAGTGTGGTGTGAAACTTCAAAGCCAAGTTTAGAGGAAGCAAGAGCATTTGCAGAGGCTATTCATGCAAAGTTCCCAGGTAAAATGTTAGCCTACAATTGTTCACCGTCATTTAACTGGAAGGCAAATTTAGATGAAGATACGATTGAACGATATCAAGTGGAACTAAGTAACATGGGGTATAAATTCCAATTTGTAACTTTAGCTGGTTTCCATGCTTTAAATCATAGCATGTTTGAATTAGCGCATGCCTACAAGACTCGTGGTATGGGAGCTTACTCTGAACTTCAGCAAGCAGAATTTGCAAGTGAAGCTAAAGGGTATACAGCTACTCGTCATCAACGAGAAGTAGGAACTGGCTATTTTGATGAAGTTTCTCAAACGGTAGCTGGAGGAACATCTAGTACAACAGCTTTAAAAGGTTCAACTGAAGTAGCACAATTTTAAATTTTAGTCACCATTATCTATACCTTCATTTATACGCAGCGTCCTTCGCCAGACGCTGCGCTTTTTTGTGCTTTTTTCACTCGTTAATCATTTTTCTTGTCACTGTTCCAACTTTTTGTTAGAGTAAAGTATAATTTATTTGTCTAATACTATCATTAAAGTATTAACATCGGCGAAACGTTTTTCACTAGGTGAGAAGTTTTGCTAAACATTTTAATTTAGGTACATATTTAGGAGGAAGTAAAATGAAAATGATGGATGCAAACGAAATTATTTCGTTTATTTCAAACAGTGTGAAATCTACCCCTGTAAAAGTTTATGTGAAAGGTGACTTAGAAGGAATTAACTTCGGTGACAACACTAAAACATTTGTTGCAGGTAATACAGGGACGTTATTTGGTGAATGGGCTGATATTGATGCAGCCTTAAAAGCAAATGCTGAAAAAATTGAAGACTTTGTCGTTGAAAATGATCGTCGTAATTCTGCAATTCCTTTACTTGATATGAAAAATATTCAAGCACGAATTGAGCCAGGTGCGATTATTCGTGATCAAGTAGAAATTGGGAAAAATGCAGTTATTATGATGGGTGCTTCTATTAATATCGGTTCTGTGATCGGTGAAGGAACAATGATTGATATGAATGTAGTCCTTGGTGGAAGAGCGACAGTAGGTAAAAACTGTCATATTGGTGCAGGTGCAGTTTTAGCGGGAGTTATTGAGCCACCGTCAGCTAAACCTGTAGTAGTAGAAGATAATGTAGTAGTTGGTGCGAATGCAGTTATCCTTGAAGGTGTAACAGTTGGTCAAGGGTCAGTTGTCGCAGCGGGTGCCATTGTAACAGAAGATGTACCAGCGAATACAGTAGTAGCTGGAACACCAGCGCGAGTTATTAAAGAGATTGATGAGAAAACAAAAGGGAAAACGGAAATTAAACAAGAACTTCGTCGTTTAAATGAAGATCAGTAATTAGGATCTCGCTATTGAGGGCAGAACGTTGCTGGTTCTCCAACACTTGTCGGAGTTGACCGAGGAGCTTGCGCTTTTCTTCTTATTGCCTACGGCCTTATTAGGCGGTAGGCAATTTTTTTAAGAGAAACTATAAGGACTTCGAAAAATTTTTAAAAAAAGAGGTAGTTATGATGAGTAATTCTCGCTTTATTGATATTAGACGTGAACTCCACCAAATTCCAGAACTCGGCTTTGAAGAGTCGAAAACACAACAATACCTTCTTTCTTACATTGAGAGTTTACCACAGCAGTTTTTAACTGTTGATACTTGGGAAACGGGAATTTTCGTTAAAGTGAAGGGGATTGACCCAACAAAAGTAGTAGCATACCGTGCTGACATCGATGGATTGCCAATGGTTGAGGAAACGAATCTTCCGTTTAAATCAACGCATGAGGGAAGGATGCATGGCTGTGGGCACGACTTTCATATGAGTATTGCCTTAGGGGTTCTTACTTATTTTGCCGAAAACCAGCCGAAGGAAACGTTATTATTCATTTTTCAACCTGCAGAGGAAGGACCAGGTGGAGCAAAACCAATGCTTGAAAGTGATTACTTGAAGCAAAATCGCCCAAGTATGATTATTGCATTGCATATAGCGCCTGAATATCCAGTTGGAACCGTTGCTACTCGTGAAGGTTTACTTTTTGCCAATACATCAGAATTGTTTATTGATTTTGTGGGCAAAGGTGGTCATGCGGCCTACCCGCATACAGCAAATGATATGGTGGTAGCTTCAAGCCATTTCGTTACCCAACTTCAATCAATCGTATCTCGGAACATCAACCCACTAGATTCAGCTGTTGTTACAATCGGCAAAATTACTGGGGGGACAAAGCAAAATATTATTGCTGAAAAGTCGAGGGTAGAAGGAACGATTCGAACGTTGTCAATGAAATCAATGCTGAAAGTGAAAAGTCGGATCGCATCGCTTGTTAAAGGAATTGAAGAGGGGTTTGATTGTACTTCCACCATTGATTTTGGTGCTAATTATTGTCAAGTTTATAACAATGAGGCTGTCACTCGAGAATTTATGAATTTTGTTCAAAACCGCGCGAGTAGCCATTTAATCGAGTGTCGAGAAGCGATGACGGGGGAAGATTTCGGTTATTTCCTTGAAGAGATTCCAGGCTTTATGTTTTGGCTAGGTGTTAACTCTGAGTATGGACTACATTCAGGTCATCTTAACCCTGATGAAGATGCTATTCCATTTGCGATTGAATTACTCGTTGATTACTTAAAATCATTATAAACAGAATAATCTTCCATTTAATTGGACAAATTACCGTTGTAGAGAAAACTCTCTTACTTGAGTGAATTTCATAACCCCGATAAATTAGCCACCTCAACTACATTTAGTTAAGAACGATCTAACTCAACTAGGTATAGTAACTTAGTGGCGCTGAAAGGGCATTATGAAATTCATTAACTTATTTTATGGAAAAATACAAGGAGGATTATTTTATGCCAAAAGTTGGAGTTGAGCAATCTTTATCTGCTGTGCAGGAAGCGTTGCAAGCAAAGGGTTATGAAGTAGTACAATTAAAGCAAGAAAGTGATGCTACAAATTGTGATTGCTGTGTTATAACGGGGCAAGATCAAAACATGATGGGAATTCAAAATGTGGCGACTCAAGGGTCTGTTATTAATGCTCACGGATTAAATGCTGACGAAGTTTGCCAACAAGTTGAAAACAAGCTTCAGCAATAAAAAATGATATAAAACGGTTATATCTTATACCGTTTATACAAGAGGGAGGATGCCAAAAGAAAAGTGTCAGCCACCTCAAGTACTATAAATAGTCGTGTGTGAACATATACTTCTAAATATAGTATTACATCGAGATGACGAGACACTTTAAGGACATCCTCTATTTTTTTCAATATAAACTTGATGTGGGAATGGGATTTCAATTCCATGTTGATCAAGAGTTTCCTTTAATGCTTTTCTGAGCGTTCTTTCAACGGCCCACTGTGACATGTTTTCGGTTTTAGCGATAATTCTAATAACGACATCCGAATCACCTAAACTTTGCACTCCTATAACGTTAGGACCTTCTTTTATAGCTTCCTCAATTTGTGCTACTTCATCACATGCATTTTGTAGCACTGCCATTACTTCATCAATATTTTCGTCGTAAGCGATACTAATATCAACTAGTGCTCTCATATTTCCACGGGAATGATTACTTACATTAGTTATTTCTCTATTTGGAATAAAGTGTAATGTTCCATCAAAACCACGTAGTTTTGTTGAACGTAATCCAACCTCCTCTACTACACCATCAACACCTGCCATGGTTACGTAATCATCTACTTCAATTTGTTTTTCAAGCAGGATAAAAAATCCAGTAACTACATCACTTACTAGTCCTTGGGCTCCAAACCCAATCGCTAGGCCAATAATACCTGCACCGGCAATAAGTGGGGCGATTTCATAATCAAAAATTCCAACGATAATCGTAATTAAGATGAAAATCAAAAAATATGTAAATACGTTAATCGTTAACTTTTCTAACGTTTTTGTTCGACCAGAATGCATACCTCTTTGTTCACTTAATTTTGTAAAAGACCTTGTGATGAGGCGACTCCCTAACTTTTTTACAATCATATAAACGATAATAATACCTAATAATTGTAAAATGATAATGCCGAAAGTCATAAAAATACCGTTAAAATCAATGGTGTTAAACCAATCCATGGAAACAGCTCCTTTATTGTTAACTTTGTTTAGTATACCCTTATTAAAAAACGTACTAAACATAATGAGTATTTTAACATAGTGAGGGGTTGGTATGAAAATAATAAACTCGTCCGACGGTTACGAATTTACATGTTCTTATTTCAACTGAGAAATAAACAGCGAAATAGAAGGAAATTGCTCGCCTTTACATATTAGAGGTTTTGTTTAGATTCCTTGTTTTATTATCGGTAAATGATCTTTAGTTGAGAATAATTTAAAGTAGATTGACCCATAATATATATTTTTTGAGCATATGATTCGTTTAATGAAGTTAAAAGAGGGTATAATACCGATAGTATTATTATAAAAGGGTGAAATTAGCAATTTAAAATAATTATAATTTAATGTTGACTATTTATAATTCTTCTTTTATAATAATAATTGTAAACAAACAAAAGCCCTGCTAGGGTAAATTAATTTAGGAGGTTTTACATATGAGTGATAAAAGAATGGTAGCGAAACAAGCACCTAGATTTGAAATGGACGCAGTATTAGCAAATAAAGAGTTTGGTAAAGTTAGCTTAGAAGAGAATATGAAGAATGATAAGTGGACGGTACTTTTCTTTTACCCAATGGACTTTACGTTCGTATGCCCAACTGAAATTACTGCATTAAGTGACCGTTATGATGAGTTCGAAGATTTAGATGCAGAAGTAATTGGAGTTTCAACGGATACGATCCATACACACTTAGCTTGGATTAACACAGATCGTAATTCAAATGGTTTAGGTGAATTAAAGTATCCTTTAGCTGCTGATACGAACCATGCAATTTCAAGAGAGTATGGTGTATTAATTGAAGATGCTGGGATTGCGTTACGTGGTTTATTTATCATTAGCCCAGAAGGTGAGTTAATGTATTCGGTTGTTAATCATAACAATATCGGTCGTGATGTAGATGAAACATTACGAGTACTTCAAGCTCTTCAAACAGGTGGACTTTGCCCAGCTAACTGGAAGCCAGGTCAAGAAACGTTATAATTTATAGCTACTATACGAATAAGTAATATTTAAAGGGGAGGTCTAGCTAATTTGTTAGGCCTTTTCTTACACGATAAAAGTATAAAAGGGGGGGATCGCATTGAAACTAAGATCGCCAATGCCTGAACTAAATGGAGCAACACAGTGGTTAAATGGAGAATTGACTAGAGAGAATTTAGTTGGAAATAAACCAACGCTTTTTCATTTTTGGTCAATTAGTTGCCATTTATGTAAAGAAGCAATGCCTAATGTAAATGAATTTCGAGATAACTATAAAGATCAACTAAATGTAATTGCGGTTCACATGCCACGCTCAGAAAAAGATCTTGATATTGAAGAAATTAAGAAGGTAGCCGAAGAGCATGATATCACACAGCCTATCTTTATTGACAATGCCCATAAACTAACCGATGCTTTTGACAATCAGTACGTTCCAGCCTACTATGTTTTTGATAGTGAAGGTCAACTTCGACACTTCCAAGCTGGTGGCGGGGGTATGAAAATGTTAACAAAACGAGTAAATCGCGTATTAGGGATAAAAGAATAATGTAAATTAAAGTCACCTCTTTCTATTTTAAATTGTATATATAGATAGAGGTGATTTTTTTATGAAAATAAATGATAAAAGAAATAGCCTAACAAAGCATAAAAGTAAAACGTATCGAACAAGGTCTATTTCAGAAATTAAAAATATTGCGATCCATCACAGTGCTACTACCTCAGGGAGTGCAGAGGCTTTTGCTAGATACCATGTAAACCAACTCGATTGGCCAGGTATTGCCTATCATTATGTAGTTAATAAAGATGGCTCTATTGATTTTTGTCATGATCATAAAGTCATTTCCTATCATGTAGGAAATAGTAATCGAAGGTCGATAGGTATATGTATGGTAGGGGACTTTCGATCACAAATGTTAGAGAAAGTACAGAAGGAAGCTACTCTCGAATTAGTGAAAAAACTTTTAAATGAGCTCAATTTAACTGTAGATGATGTTTGGGGACATGTTGAGTTTCCAGGCTATTCGTGGAAACCGTGCCCTTCAATTAGTATGGAACAGTTTAGAGCATCGTTAATGGATGGAGAGGTAACACCAGTGGAAGCCGTTTCTTCCGATTCTAACCATCGCGAAATCTTAACTAGAGGAGACAGTGGAGCTGATGTAAAAGAACTTCAAGAAAAGTTAAAGGATTTAGGTTATGATCCAGGTCCAATTGATGGTATATATGGACCGTTAACGGTAGACGCAGTCGAACGGTTTCAAAGAAGTGCGCGGATCGGTGTAGATGGTGTTGTTGGTCCAGAGACACGTCATGCTTTATCAAATTATAAACCTTCTAGCAACCAGATTGAACATGGAGCACCTTCAGATGAACCAGATGAGAGAGAAGAGCAGTTTAGTGGAGAAGGTCGTCGTTTGCTCCGATTTATTAAGCCAATGATACGGGGAGATGATGATAAGGAAGTACAAGAGAAAGTAGGAGCGTTAGCGGATGGGATATTTGGCCCAGAGACTGAAAAGCGAGTAATGGAGTTTCAACGTAATAATAATTTAACAGTAGATGGGATTGTTGGCCCATTAACTTGGAAAGCGTTAGATCGGAAAAATAATAATCAACCGTTATATACAAGGTTACTTTCATTACAAAATCCGATGATGCGTGGAGATGATGTGAAAAATGTTCAAAAAGCATTAAATATTCAAGCCGATGGTATTTATGGTCCTATTACAGAAAATGCAGTGCGGAATTTTCAGAGAAAAGAAGGAATAAATATAGATGGAATTGTAGGACCACAAACGTGGGACCGTCTTTTTTAGATGGTTAGGAGCTTATGATGATCAAACATAATTACTCAAATATTTTTAATATTATGGTATGATTAAAGTGTTTGATACTCGTTAGATGGGAGAAGCGCCTAATATGAAAAAACAGTATGCGGTTATAGGGTTAGGGAGATTTGGTGGAAGTATTTGTACATCGTTAAGTGAGCAAGGAATGGAAGTTCTTGCAATTGATACAGATGAAGAAAAAGTAAATAAATTTTCTGCTATTGTTACACATGCTGTAGTTGCAGATGGAACAGATGAAAATGCATTAAAAAGTCTTGGGGTTCGTAATTTTGACCATGTAATTGTTGCTATTGGTGATAATATTCAAGCAAGTATATTAACCACCCTAATTTTAGATGAATTTGGAGTAAAGCATATTACGGTGAAAGCTCAAAATGACTATCATGAAAAAGTACTAAATAAAATTGGAGCTCACAAAGTAGTTCATCCAGAGAGAGATATGGGAATTCGAATTGCTCATAATATAGTGTCTAAAAATGTGTTGGATTATTTAGAGTTGTCTAAAGATTATAGTATTGTTGAATTAATTGCCGGTGATAAAATCAGCAATAAATCTTTAATCGACTTAAATATTCGCGCAAAATATGGAGTTAATATTATGGCAATTAAACGACACGAAGAGATAAATGTATCTCCACACGGTACTGAAAAGGTTTTACAAGGAGATATTTTAATTGTTATTGGAGCGATAGCGGATATAAATAAATTAGAAAATGCTTTGTTTGATAAAGATTAAAAGAGGGTCCCATAATGGGAAACCCTCTTTTTCGTTAAACTTCCATGATAATTGGTAAAATCATTGGTTTTCTTTTTGTTTTTTCGTATAAAAACGGTCCTAGAACGTCAGTGATTTCATTTTTAATTTCTGACCATTGTGTCGTTTTTCGTTCCATAATCGAGTCTAAATGCTTAGCTAAAAGAGCTTGTGCATCATTAATTAAGTCGCCAGATTCACGCATATACACAAAACCTCTTGATATAATGTCGGGACCAGCGGTTACTTTAAATTCCTTCATGTTGAGACTAACGACTACGACAACAAGGCCTTCTTCAGATAAAATTCTTCTATCTCTTAATACGATATTTCCAATATCACCGATACCATTTCCATCAACATAGACTGAACCAGAAGGGATTTTTCCGACAACGCTAGCTTCATCTTCGCTGATTCCTAAAACTTCACCATTGTCCATAACAAAGCAGTTCTCTTCAGGGATATCACAGTCAATAGCAAGATTAACGTGCATCTTTAACATACGATATTCCCCATGTATTGGCATGAAATATTTTGGCTTCATTAAGCGAAGCATAAGCTTTTGCTCTTCTTGCCCACCGTGACCCGAAGTGTGAATATCGCTTAAAGATCCATGGATCACTTCTGCACCTGCACGGTACAACTGATTAATTATCTTGCTAACACTAAGGGTATTTCCAGGGATTGGAGACGAAGAAAATACGACAGTATCACCAGGAATAATTTGAATTTGACGGTGTGTACCGAAAGCGATTCGTGATAAAGCAGCCATTGGTTCACCTTGACTACCTGTACATAAAATAGCTACTTCATTAGAAGGTAGTTTATTGATTTGACTATGTTCAATAAATGTTCCTTTAGGGGCCTTTATATAGCCTAGTTCTTGTCCAATCGTAATTGCATTTTCCATACTTCTTCCGAAAACAGCTATTTTTCGGTTGTGAGCGACTGCAGATGCCACGGCTTGTTGAAGGCGGTAAATATTTGAAGCGAAAGTAGCAAAGATAACTCTTCCATCTACCTTTTGGAAAATAGAGTCGATACTTTCTCCTACTTTTCTTTCTGACATTGTAAAGCCAGGAACTTCACTATTCGTACTATCAGAAAGTAGGCATAGGACTCCTTCTTGTCCAATTTGTGCCATTTTTGTCAAGTTCGCAGGCTCACCAACAGGTGTAAAATCAAATTTAAAGTCACCAGTTTGTACGATGTTTCCTGGTGGAGTTTTAACGACAATTCCATAGGAGTCAGGGATGCTATGAGTTGTTCGGAAGAAGGATACTGAAGTTTTTTGAAACTTGACCACTTCATCTTCTCGTATTTCAATCATTTTAGTTTTTCTTAGTAGACCGTGCTCCTCTAATTTTCCTCTAAGTAAACCTAGAGCTAACTTGCCACCGTAAATAGGAATATTGATTTCCCTTAAGAGATAAGGAATACCTCCTATATGATCCTCATGACCATGGGTAATAAATAAACCTTTAATCTTGTCCTCGTTCTTTACTAAATAAGTGTAGTCAGGAATTACGTAATCAATTCCTAGAAGTTCATCTTCTGGAAATTTAATACCCGCATCAATTAGAATAATCTCATCTTGGAATTGTACTGCATACGTATTTTTCCCAATTTCCCCTAAGCCACCTAGGGCCATTACAGCTGTTTGATTGTTTTTTACTTGCTTCATAGTTTATATATTCTCCATTTTAAAATTTTCGTTTTGCTTTTCATACTCTAAATATATACCTTCTACTGGTAAGACAAACTCAATATTATAATTTTCAGAAGTTAATTTTTTTCTTACATCCATCTCCGAATTAGCTTCAATATATATTGATTTTGTGTTTTCACGTACTGGTGCTTCTGATAATGACTCTTGAAATAAAACTTTATATACCATTTAAACCTCTCCTTAAATCTTTTATCTTTCAATATTATAAATGAAATTGGTTTTTTTTTCATGTTTTTCTTTTTATTTAACTAAACAAATTATTTACCTACATAAAAAAACAACGATACTTAGCATCATACATTATTTTTCAATAGATAACAAATTTAGGGTAAATTTAATAAAATGAAATGGATTTTGAAAAGTAACTCAAAATCCATAAAAATTGATCCTTAAATGGTTTAAGGGTTATAGACCCCCACCTCAACGCGTAGCGTAGGTGGGAACTTTTAATCAGGTGGAGTCGAGACTCCATCTGATTTCTCGATGTTTCAGCTTGCTGAAA
>SKSA01000057.1 GCA_007118195.1 Anaerobacillus sp.
AAAAGAACAAATCCGTCATACGACAACTATTACAGCTGCTTAGGAAATTTTCTTTGTCGATAGCTCTTCTGCTTCTTGTGTAACTGCCCATATAAAGCCTGCTAACTCCCGAGCGATAGCCTAATGGCTCCCTTCGTAATGTAGCTCTGATTTGGTTTTTTGTTTTTGCATTAGAAAGTCTAACCAAATTAACCTACGCTATTACGAGAGGGGGCCAGTTTTGTTCATGATAACTTATTTGGCAAAAGTGGAAGTGAAATCTGTTGATTTTAAGGAAATAAGGGTTCCTGGTGTCCGCCAAACTGCAGAAACTCAACAAATCTATAAAATAAGGTCTTTCCTGTCCGCATAATATGGGGGGAGGGCGAAGTGTTGGGCAACTATATTAATTTTGATCGATGTGATCGGAAACGTGGGATTTCTCTGTAGTTTTTTATTTAACATTGAACCATAGGTCAATGAATTTCATAATTCATTATTCTCGCCACTAAGATCAATATATAGTTGCGTGATGTGGCTCATTTTTGGTGATTATGAAATTCACTCAGGTAAATAGTTTATTTTATATTGTATTAGCAATTTCCACGAGTATTTCAGCTGTTATTTTATCGGAAATGGAGCTAGGATGACTTAAAAAGTATTGCCAGTTTCCTTTTTCGAAAATTAGACCATTGAATGACTCAAATTCAAGATATTTAGCTTCACTTCCATCCTTCAACTTAAAACTGTTGATCACATACTTAGCTGGAATATTAAGTTTGCAATCAATATGTTTTACATTAATCATATAATGATTTTTTCCCATATGCTCATTTATAAATTCAACTTCAAAGCTGTCGTTCAATTCTCCTTCTAAGTCATTAAACCTACCAAAATAATGAGTAAATTCAACAGGTGGTACACGTAACGGCAGAACTAACCCTTCACCAAAATGTTGTTTAAAGTCATCTAATGCCTCCCCTAATGTTTTATAGCCAATTTCGATATAGCTATCTTCAAACGGTCGTGTTTGTTCAGGAGTATTTGCATAACTTGTTACAGCATTAGTAGAAATCAGTAGACATACTAATAGAAAATTTTTCAATTTCATAATAAATCCTCCAGTTTTTAAGTATAGTTTTTTCATTCTATTTGTGAATATTCAATATTTATAAAAAGGTAATTTCTCTAATTTAGTCGAATTATAGATTTCAGGAGGTAACAAAGACTTTTTTAAAGAAAAATTTCAAATAAATTTACGGGGCAATTACATAGATTAGGAAGCTATTTTAAAATCTGATCATAAGTGGAGGTAACGGTTATGATGAAAATAAAAGAAGACTTGCTGAATGAGTGTTTAAAAGAAATTATTAACAAAAAAAATGTTTTTAGTGCAGTACTTCGTGTTGAAAGTGGTGATCATTCATTCTCGTGGACAGGGGCAGCGGGCGAGATGCAAAAAGATAGCCAATACTTTATTGCCAGCGTCACAAAACTGTATGTTACGGCAATTGTCATGCGTCTTATCGAGGAAGGAAAATTAAAGCTGGATGATCATATCGCCAAATATTTTCCTAGTGAATTTATGCAAGGACTTCATGTGCTCAAAGGAGTCGAATATTCGAATGAAATCACGATTAAACATCTAATTTCTAATACCTCTGGGTTACCTGATTACTTCTTTCATAAACAAGCTAATGGAAAAACAGCTGCTTCACTTTTACTCGAAGGTAATGATCAATCATGGGATCTAGAAACAACTATTCAAACTGTAAAAAAACTTACCCCTAATTTTTTTCCGGGAAAGAAGGGGAAAGCGGCATATTCGGATACTAACTATCAGCTTCTTGGTAGAATCATAGAAATCATTACTGAAAAAAACATTGACGATGTATTTAAAGAATTTCTATTTGATGAGCTTAGCTTACGTCATACGTATGTTTATAACGACACTACCGACAAAAAACCTGTATCTTTTTACTATAAATCAAAAAAACTATGGTTGCCGGATTATATGGTTTCAGTACCCGCTGAAGGAGGGATTGTTTCTACCGCAGAGGAATCAATGTTGTTTTTAAAGGAATTTTTTAGCGGACGCTTTTTCCCTAAAGAGAATATCGAAAAACTGAAAAAATGGAATTTAATCTTACCGCCACCTAGTCTTTTTTACTATGGGATAGGTTTGGAAAAGCTTTTCACGCCAAGAATTATTTCTCCGTTTAAACCAATTAAAGAGATTGTTGGGTTTTGGGGACAAACGGGTTCTTTTGCATGGTATCATCCTGATACAGACTTATACTTTTGTGGTACGACGAATCAGATTAACGGGGCAGGGCATGCAGCTGCAGGGAAAGCAATGTTGAAAATCATAAAATCAGTTTTATAAGTAACAATCGTGCCGTTCAATATGAAAAAGCAATTGTAGAGGGATGATTAATTAAAGGGGGAAATTTCGTGTTCGTACTTGTTATTGTCCAAATCATGACAATCGCAATTCTTTTTTTATTCGGTTATTTAATCTTAAAAAAAGAGCAATACGAATTAATATCAGGCTTTGCGATGAAATCCGAAGAAGAGCAACAAGAGTTGATAAAGAAGGGCTATCCACAAGCACAAGCGAAAGGGTTAATCTGTGCCGGATATATTTTATTAGCAGGGCTTTTGCTTGAGTTAATGAATGTTCGAAATGCTATTTTAATTTCGTTACTAGTGATGACGGTGTTTTTATTTGCTTACTTACTATACATTACCAAGCTTGATGTAGAAAGAACGCGTAAAAGAAATGTCATCATCTTAATCGTAACGATGGTTTTTACGTTTGCGATCGTCGGGGGCGTTGTTTATGTTGGGGCGGGAGCAAACGAATTGACCGTATCTGATGAGTATTTACACATTAGTGGTGGCTACGGTGTTGATTGGCCACTAGAGGAGGTCACCAACGTTGAGCTGGTTGAGCAACTTCCAAAAATACAAATGAGAATGAATGGATACTCACTTGGGCAGCGGTTAAAAGGTAGGTTTAGACTTGAAGAGTTAGGGAACGGAAGATTATTTTTGTATCGCGACCACCCGCCATTTGTTTTTATTGAAAAAGGGGAAGATTTCTTATTTAGTAATTCAAAAGATGAAGCGGTGACAATACAGTGGTATGAAACGGCTAAGTCAGCCAGCATAAAATAAAGTGGAGAAACCTTACTAACTAGGCCCTTTGCGATATTTGCAGTAAGCCCTAGTTTTTTATATGTTCAGTTTAAAATAGGAGTTATGAAGACTACTTCTCCCAATTGACATTGAAGCTTCCTTTTGAACGATTTGCTTTTATTGTGCTTTCTCAAGTATATTTTTGCTTACTGCTTCTTTTCCGTACGTTAATCTTCTCCATAACCATTCCATAGGACCGAAGTTGAATTTTTTCATCCAGAAATAGCTGTAAACTATTTGGACGGCAAAAATTCCAAACGTAATTAACAGGCCGTAAAACGGACCAATTTGTCCGAATAAACCAAATCCGTAGCTATAATAAATAAAGGTAACCATAATCGATTGCATTAAATAGTTTGTAAGAGCCATTTTTCCGACAGGCTGTAAAAAGCGAGCGACACGAGCAAGGCGTTCTTTATTTTCAAACAGTAGTAATAGACTCATAATGTAAAAGATACTTAAAGTAGGGCCACTCATAAAAAGTCCAGCATATTGCACAAAATACCAAGGTGACTCGCCACCATCAATCAACAATTTACCTAATGATGCTAAAATAAGCCCAGGTATTGCAATCAGTAAAGAAGTAATAGCTATTTTTTTTACCCGTGCAATATTTTCCGTTGTATTCGTAAATATTCCAGTTTTCCATAAATACATTCCGAAGAAGAACATCGTTAAAATAACACCAATAAGAAAGAAGTTACCGAAAACCATAAACGCAATGTCGTTAATTCTTTGCACAAATATTTCGCCATAACTACCTGTACTATAAACCTCAACAATTCGATTTATTTCGTTTTCAAAGGTTGCTTGCTGCTCAGGTGAAGTATTTAGTTGTACGGATGATAATAACAAAGCCATTGAAAGAAAAAATGTAATCGGAACCGCCAATGTAATAAAGGAAGCCTTTAATAAAAATTTCGGTTTCTTTGCCTTTGTTAAAAGCAATACAAAACCTAAAATCGCGTAAAAAGTAAGAATGTCACCGTGCCATATGAAGAAGATATGGATCAATCCGAAGCATAAAAGAACGAGCAGTCGTCGTTTAAAAAGCTTTTTCACGTTTACGCCCCGTCTTTCGCCCCGTTCCATAAACAATAGAAATCCAATTCCAAATAATAAAGAAAACATCGAAATAAACTTCACTTCAGCAAACAGTAATATGAACCATTGACTAATTTGGTCAAGTACTGTGTTCGCATAACTGATGTTGGCCATTTCTGCTTGAATTGCTGCTGTTGCAAAATACTTCATATTGACTGATAAAATACCTAATAGTGCAATTGCTCGAATAATATCAAGTGTAACAATTCGCTCATTCGTTGAAGTAGGTGTAAAATTATTCAGCTTCACTAAATTCACCCTCCTTTTTTACCAAGGATAATTTTACCATTAAAAAGGGGAGATTGATGAAGAAATATTGAAGTTTTTTTAAAATTTCAATATTTGTTTTATGGACTAATTTATTTTAGAAATCAATGGTAAAATATGTACATGCTTATTTAGTGGGATTCATATTTAAGAACGATATGTGGAGAATGGAGTTGCACTCGTAATATTAGTAAAATGCACTAAAATAATTTTTAGTTTAGGAGGTTTGAAGATGGCTAGAAAAATAGCTTTTATAGGGTTAAGGTTGCTTGCGATTTATATCTTGTTACAGTCGTTGCTTCATTTAGCGAGGGTGACGAATTATTACGTTTTACCTTTATTTTATGATTCATTAATGCCATATAACGAAACGTGGGTAAATGTATTATTTAACCTTGCCCCATTTTTAGTTCTGTTGATTGTAAGTTTCTTACTATGGTTTTTTGCTGATAAGTTAAGCCTGTTTCTTATGTTGCCAGATCAAAAATGCGACCAATCAGATACGCAAATAAATGCTGTTGAAATTCAATCTATCGCTTTTTCAGCAATAGGACTATTTATCATTGTGACGACACTCCCACTTTTCATCTCGATGATTCCGAATTATATTCAAATCAATGATGTTGCCGATCATTTAATAAACCCGAAATTGAAATACGAGTTCCGATTCGGACTCATAGAAAAGCTAGTCCAATTAAATTTGGGGATCGCTTTATTTTTCGGAAGTAGAGGGCTTGTGGGGCTTGTGAGGAAAATTAGGTCGTTTTAATCTACCTTTTTTTATGAAGATGTGAGCGGTGAAGGTTCTACGGTAAACGTTTTTCCTTAATCCCCACTTAACAAATACTACAGTTGATGTATAATATTAACTAGT
>SKSA01000007.1 GCA_007118195.1 Anaerobacillus sp.
CGCTTGCGCCTTTCTAATGAGAGTGTGATAATTCGCATTCTCTTTCTCTTTATGTTAAAATAAATCGTTCATTTTAGTGGACACTTTAATTGAATAAAGACTAAGGAGGCTTTTGTAATGGTCTCAGATCAAGTAAATACGTATTTAAGTGCATTAATTAGACAGAGAAACCCGTTGCTTACAGAGATGGAACAATATGCAGAAGAAAACGAAGTACCTATTATGGACGTTGTTAGTGTGGAAGCGATGTTGCAAATTTTGACTTTGGCAAATACTAAGAACGTACTAGAAATTGGAACGGCGATTGGTTATTCTGCAATGCGAATCACTGAAAAGCTGCCGAACTGTAAAGTTGTTTCTATTGAGCGTAACTTTGAGCGCCATGAAAAGGCGAAAGAGTATATTCGTAGGGGACAACTTGAAAGTCGTATTACGCTTATTTTTGGTGATGCGCTTGACGATGCTTCTGACATAAGTGAATATGGTCCTTTTGATGCTTTATTCATTGATGCAGCTAAAGGTCAATATAAACGTTTTTTTGAATTATATAGTCCACTTGTTAAAAAAGGTGGACTTGTAATAAGCGATAATGTCTTATATAAAGGTATCGTCGCAAATGAAGGGAAAGTAGCCAAAGGGATAAGAACAATGGTCGTAAATTTACGTTCATATAATGAGATGCTCATGTCAAATGAGGAATTTGAAACAACATTTTATCCGATCGGTGATGGGATGGCAATAAGTAAGAAAAAATAGGTGGTGAACTGAGATGAAAAAACCTGAACTCCTTGTAACACCGAAAAAGGTGGAGGATATTAGTCGATTAATTAAGGCGGGTGCGACAGCTATATTAATTGGTGAAGAAAAATACGGCTTACGATTAGCAGGAGAGTTTAATCGAGATGACATAAAAGAGGCGGTTAAAATTGCCCATGATTTTGGGGCAAAAGTTTACGTAGCGATGAATGCTCTTTTTCATAATGATAAATTAGAACTTTTGCCTGATTACATCAGCTTTTTATCTGAATCAAACGTTGATGCCATTGTATTTGGTGATCCGGCAGTATTGATGGTTGCTCGTGAGGTAGCTCCTGAAATGAAACTTCATTGGAATACAGAAACAACGGCTACAAATTACTTTACAGCTAATTATTGGAAGGAAAAAGGGGCAAAGCGGGCTGTAATGGCTCGTGAAATAAATATGGATTCGATTGTTGAAACAAAAGAAAATGCTGATGGTGAAATTGAAGTTCAAGTTCATGGAATGACTTGTATGTTCCAATCAAAACGAACTCTCATTGGTAATTATATGGAGTTTCAAGGAAAGGATTTAAAGGTAGAAGGGCGTAGTAAAGATCGTACTCTCTTTTTACATGATCCAGAACGAGATGCTAAATACCCTATATTTGAAGATGAAAATGGTACTCATATTATGAGTCCTAATGATATTTGTATTATTGATGAATTAGAGGATATGTTAGATGCGGGTGTAGATAGCTTTAAAATAGACGGAGTTTTAAAGAGTGTAGAATATATTGAAAAAGTAACAGCTCTTTATAAAGATGCGATAGATTTGTATTTAGAAGACCCTGATGCATACCAGGATAAAAAGTATTATTACATTCAAGAAATTGAAAAAATTCAACCAATGAATCGAAAATTAGATACTGGCTTTTTCTTTAAAGAAACGGTTTATTAAGGAGGTGTTTAAATGCAACAAATTTCATCGTTAACCCCCGATGGGAAACGTGTAATCATAAAAAAACCTGAACTACTTGCACCAGCTGGAAGTTTAGAAAAGTTAAAAATAGCGGTTCATTACGGCGCTGATGCTGTATTTATCGGTGGACGAGAGTTCGGGCTTCGTTCAAATGCTGATAATTTCTCAATTGAGGAAATGCGTGAAGGCGTTGAATTTGCAAATAAATATGGTGCGAAAATTTATGTGACGACTAACATTTTTGCACATAATGAAAATATGGACGGCTTAGAAGAATACTTGAAGGACCTTCAAGAAGTAGGAGTTACAGGAATTATTGTTGCTGATCCGTTAATTATTGAAGCCTGTAAGCGCGTAGCACCAAATGTTGAAGTACATTTAAGCACTCAGCAATCGTTAACGAATTGGCAGGCAATAAAGTTTTGGAAAGAAGAAGGGTTACACCGGGTCGTTTTAGCACGTGAAGTCGGCCTTGAAGAAATGTTAGAAATGAAGAAACATGTTGATATCGAAATTGAAACATTTATCCACGGTGCGATGTGTATTTCGTATTCAGGGCGTTGTGTATTAAGTAACCATATGACAGCTCGTGATTCAAATAGAGGAGGCTGCTGTCAATCTTGTCGTTGGGACTATCACTTATATGAAGAGGAACACCAAGAAGGTGGAGGACAAGAAAATGCTTTATATGAAGAAGCCGATGCTCCTTTTACTATGAGTCCTAAAGACTTGAATTTAATAGAAGGAATTCCGCAATTAATTGACGCCGGTATCGACAGCTTAAAGGTTGAAGGAAGAATGAAGTCGATTCATTATGTAGCAACGGTAACATCAGTTTACCGTAAAGTTATCGATGCCTATTGTGCTGACCCAGATCATTTTAAAATTGATCCAAAATGGGTAGAAGAATTAGATAAGTGTGCAAACCGAGATACAGCAGCTGCATTTTTTGAGCAAATTCCTACGTATAAAGAGCAGATGTTTGGTAACCATGGAAAGAAAACGACTTTTGACTTTGCAGGGCTCGTTCTTGATTATGACCCGGATACAAAGATCGTAACACTTCAACAGCGAAATCATTTTAAGCCTGGAGAAGAGGTTGAATTCTTTGGTCCAGAAATAGAAAACTTTACTCAACAGATCGAAAAAATTTGGGATGAAGATGGTGAAGAGTTAGATGCAGCAAGACATCCACTTCAAATTGTAAAGTTTAAAGTAGACAAGCCGCTTTATCCTAATAATATGATGCGTAAAGGAGTACTATAATGGTAAAAAAGCCAATTGTCATTGGGGTTGCCGGGGGAACAGGCTCAGGAAAAACAACAGTGGCAAGAGAAATTTATCGGAAGTTTAAAGATAAATCGATATTAATGATTGAGCAAGATGCATATTATAAAGATCAAAGTCATAAAACAATGGAAGAGAGAATAAAAACGAACTACGATCACCCATTGGCTTTTGATAATGACTTATTATTAGAACATGTACAAAAATTATTAGCTTATGAAAAGGTTGAAAAACCTGTGTATGATTATGCTAATCATACGAGATCAAAAGAAGTTATTAACGTTGAACCGAAAGAAGTTGTTATTCTAGAGGGGATTTTAATTTTAGAAGATGAGCGTCTCCGTGATTTAATGGATATTAAACTTTTTGTTGATACTGACGCTGATGTTCGCATTATTCGTAGACTTCTACGCGATATCGAAGAACGTGGCAGATCGTTGGACTCGGTGATTGATCAATATACATCTATTGTACGTCCGATGCATCTTCAATTTGTAGAACCGACAAAACGTTATGCAGATGTAATTATTCCAGAAGGCGGACAGAATCGTGTCGCAATTGATCTAATGGTGACTAAAATTAGAACAATCCTTGAAGAAAAAGTAATTTTGTAATAGCATAGGTAAGTGGGGTTTTATATCTTTCTTATTAGCGGCTATTTTTTCATAAGGTGTAAGGAAAAGCTTGTGCATTTATCAAAAATGGTATTTGCTAAGCTTTTCTGTATACATAAGAGGTTGGGATGTTTTGTCACATTTTGAATAGTATGGTTTTTCGTCGGACGAGTAACCATAGGAGAACAATCTTTTTAGAAAACGTTAAAGTAGTAAAATGTAACCCTTACCAAAGAAATATTGAACTTTACGAATAGTAATGAAAAATGTTGATATTTAAGGAGTGAACGAACAAGATGACTGAAGACAAAAAGTTTTATATGACGTTAGAAGGAAAAGCAAAATTAGAACAAGAGTTGGAATTTTTAAAAAGTGAGAAAAGAAAAGAAGTAGTTGAGCGAATTAAAATTGCACGCTCGTTCGGTGATTTATCTGAGAACTCTGAGTACGATTCTGCAAAAGAAGAACAAGCCTTTGTTGAAGGGCGAATTGTCACATTAGAAAAAATGATTCGTAACGCAGTGATTATTGAAGAAGATGACTCGAATTCTTCTGTAGTTTCATTAGGGAAATCTGTTAAATTTAAAGAATTACCAGATGGCGATGAAGAATCTTATACAATTGTTGGTAGCGCTGAAAGCGATCCGTTTGAAGGTAAAATCTCTAATGACTCTCCAATGGCTAAAAGTTTATTAGGAAAAGCTGTTGGTGATACTGTTAACGTTCAAACACCAGGCGGCGATATGAAAGTGGAAATTTTAGAAATCAAATAAGGGACTTATAAATAGTATTAATAATTAAGGTGTCTAACTTTCCTGAATGAAGAGGATGGTTGGACACCTTTTTTACGGAAACTTTAGTAAGTCGGTCGGCATTTTTACATGCATGCTGGTGACGCTGTGTCATCATGGAAGTATGGTATGAATAAAAGCACCACTTAAATGTCAACAATGAATAATTAGAGGTGGTTGCTATGCTTGTACATAAACGGATTATTCAAGTGTTAGTAATATTTATGGTGTTATTGATTATTCTTGTTTTTCGTCTAGCATATGTTCAATTAATTGCTACAACCCATTTTTCAAAGCATGATATTGACTTAGTCGAGGCAAGTATTAAGCAAAGAACACAATCATTTATCCTACATTCAGGAAGAGGATATTTCTCTGATCGTAATGAGGAACCGTTGCATGTAGATTATTATCCTAGTTTAATCTTATTTCCGTTTTTGAAAGAGCAGGATTGGCCGGTCCGAAAAGTTGCAAATATTTTAGGTGTTAAGGAAGAAGAGCTATTAAATACGATACATACGGCAAAGGGACCAATTGTTTTTAGTGTTAATGGACAACGACGCAAGCTAAATGACGTAGAGATGAAAAAAATAAATCAGTTAAAAATTCCTGGAGTTTTTGCGCATTATGTGCAAGAACGGACAGAAAATATCGCACCTCACTTAATTGGTGTAACCGGTGAAAATGCAACTGAAGTTAAGCGGAGATACGGTGAGCAAGTGAGCAACGGAACTATTTCAATTCACTCAGAGGTTGGTGTTTCAGGAATGCAACGATCTTTTGATCCTTTTTTAATCTCACAGGGTAACGCTGAATTGGTTTATTTTGTGGATAATTTAAAGCAGCCTCTTTTTGGTTTCGATGTGAAGTATACGGCCCCAGCAAACCCGTACCACCCGACAGAAGTAGTGACAACGATAGATAAGGAAATTCAATTATATGTAACAAAGGCGTTAAGAGAGGTAGGGATCACAAATGGCGGTGCCGTAATTTTAGATCCAAAAACAAACGATTTAATTTCCTTAGTTAGTTTACCAACCTTTAATGTTAAGAATCCTTTTGATATGGGAGCAAAAAATCATATCGTTACTACCTATACTCCTGGTTCCATCTTTAAAATTGTCGTTGCTGCCGCAGCGATCGACTACAATTTAACGAATAAATATGATCTCTATGATTGTAATAAGAACTTATATGGTGATGGGGCTGAGCCTCGTCAATTAGGAAAGGTAACGTTTCATGAAAGCTTTGCGCTAAGCTGTAACTATACGTTTAGCTACCTAGCTAATGAACTTTTAAAAATAGATAAACAAATTTTGGATAAATATGGTGAAAAATTAGGATTAGTTGATCAGGTAGGATGGAACAGTGATGTATATCGACTTGAAGAGGTATCTCATTTTCCAGAAGAAGAACGAGGAATGATTACAGTCGATGATCAAGATATTGGTGATTATTACGCAATTGCTCAAACGGCCATTGGCCAAAAAAATGTTCGAGTTTCTCCACTTGCGGTAGCGAATATGTTAGCAACGATCGCAAGGGGGGGCGAAAAAAAACAAGTTAGAGGGGCTTCAAAAATTAAATATGAAAATGGTATTACGGTAGTTGATTTTCCACCACAGTTAGGGGCTAACTCTGAGCGCATCTCTGCGTATACTGCAATGAGACTTCAACAATTGTTAAGGTCAGTCGTGAAAATGGAAAAAGGGACAGCGCACGACATGTTACATAGTGCTCCATATACTATAGCTGGAAAAACTGGCACAGCTGAAAAAGGCATTAATAAAAAAGAAATGAGTCATTGGTTCGCTGGGTATTTCCCTGCAGACGACCCAAGGTATGTAATGGTTATTATTGATTTAGACCATCATAGTGGGGATGTAAAAACGTTAAAGGCCTACAGAAAAATTGTCGAATTTTTATTTGGATATGATGAAAAAATTGATAGGGCTGTTAAGCATTAAGCAACTACAACGGTTCAAACGGACATAGGTTTCGTTATCGAGTTACAACAAGTTTGTAACATTTCCTCGTTTGTCTCGAAAAAGTTGTCCTATTTGATTATAATAGTATCTAGTATAGATATTTTTAGAATCTAGGAGGGGATTTAAATGAGAGGAGATCAGTATGACGGTACTGGACTAAGGAGTCAAAAAAGGAAACGTAAAACTGCGGATAAAATCTTAAATATTTCAATAGGAATAGTCGTTTTACTTATTCTACTAGTAGGAGGACAATTTTTATTAGGCGGAAAATCTTCTGAGCCTGTAGCAAGTGATAAATTAGAAGATAATGAAGAAATTAGCTCAGAAGCTGTGGAAGAAATCGAAGACCCTGCTCAATTTAATACAGAGGATCCAGCAGAAGCAGATGGGCAAGAAAAAGAAACAGCCACTGAGGGTACCGAAGAAGAAACAAGTAACGAGAGTTCTAGCGAAGTTGTTACAGAAGAAGCGAATACTAATAATACTCCTTCTCAAACAGGACAATGGGAACCGATCGGCACAGTACAAGAAGAGCCGTTTGCAGCTGTTTATGAGAGAGATCATGTTAACTGGGAAGAAATGACACGAGCATTTCAATATGCCACTGGTTTAGGGGAAGAAATGACGTTGTGGCGTGTTAGGAATGGCGGTGACCATTTAAGTGCAGTAGGGTATGTTGCCAATTACGAAAACCGGACGACACCTTACGAAGTGAGAATAGAATGGGTGACAAACCAAGGGTGGATGCCTGTCAGCGTTGTGAAACTTGAAGAGAACCCTTATTTAGATCGATATACTTCTACTAGTGATGAGGATAACGATGAATAAGGATGATTTATAAGGAGAGAAAAAGTTATGAAGACAGTCATTAAAAATGCAAAACTGATTACGATGGACAAAGATCACCGAATTATTGAAAGCGGCGCAATCACTTTTGAAAATGGAAAAATTACTTTCGTAGGTGAAAATATAGAAGACACTACAAAATATGATGAGGTTTATGATGCGAAAGGGAATTATGTTTTACCAGGTCTAGTAAATACTCATGGGCATATTGCGATGTCACTACTTCGAGGTTATGCTGACGATCTTCCGTTACAACAGTGGCTAGAAACGAAAATGTGGCCTCTTGAAGGGCAATATACGAAAGAGCATACGAAATGGGGCTCTTACTTATCGATCATAGAGATGTTAAAAACAGGAACGACGACGTTTGTAGATATGTACGACAATATGGATGTCGTTGCAAGTGCTGTTGACGAGTCAGGGATACGAGCAAAGCTTTGTCGTGGGATGATTGGTCTATGTTCAGAAGAAGTACAAAAGCAAAAAATTGATGAGGCTACAGCATTTGTTAAAGATTGGGAAGGAAAAGCGGACGGCCGGATTACAACAATGATGTCACCACATTCTCCTTACACTTGCCCACCTGCTTTTATTGAAAAAATAGTAGAGAAAGCAAAAATATTAAATGTTCCACTACATACTCATATGTCAGAAACTTTATTTGAAGTAGAGTTGAATGTGAAGGAATATGGAGAGCGTCCTGTAAAGCATTTAGAAAAATTAGGGGTTTTCGATTGTCCGACATTAGTTGCACACGCCGTTCATGTAAATGAGGAGGAAATAGAAACTTTAGGAAAGTACGATGTAAGAGTTTCGCATAATATCATTAGTAACTTAAAGTTAGCAAGTGGTGTAGCTCCAGTTCCACAAATGCTTGATAAAGGAATTCTCGTTTCTTTAGGCACGGATAGCTCTGCTTCGAACAATAATCTTGATCTTTTTGAGGAATTAAAACAAGTTGCACTTCTTCATAAAGGTGTACAAAACAATGCGACATTAATTCCTGCAAAAACGGCCTTACAAATGGCAACAATCGATGGAGCTAAGTCGCTTTGGATAGAAGAGCAAACAGGAAGTCTTGAAGTTGGAAAAGAAGCAGATATTATCGTCTTAAATACAAACCAAGTATTTTTCCAACCGAGTCATGACCCAATCTCACACGTCGTTTATTCGGCAAGTGGAAGAGATGTAAAAGATGTTTTCGTTCAAGGAAAGCAAGTCGTAAAAAATGGAGACTGTACAACAGTCGATGAGGAAAAAGTAATCTTTGAAGCAAATCGCATGTTTCAGAAATTTACGCTAAATTAATTGTATGAAAGTTAGTTAGTGGCTAGTTGGTTAGGACCATCGGCTGACTTTTCATGTTAGCTAGTGGTGGCAGGCATGCAGCCATGGGTGGTTTGAATAAAAAAAGCGAGGGGTTGACCATAAAAAGGCAACTCCTCGCTTTTTTTAAAAGATAAGAAAGCATAAAAATTTTTGAACTTGGAAAACTGTCTAGCTCCAGGCGCCATCGGCTCGACCACTTCAGACCTGCCCTCTCACGGTCTAAAACCTGACCGCTCGGAGCAGGTCTTCCACCGGCTTTCGCCGATAGGCGGGCACCTTGCGCTCTTCTTATTAAAATAGAAATGCAATTCACGATGATGTTGTACGGGTGTTCAATTATTCATGCTGCCAGCTTGCTAAATATTTTTTCTGTTCATCTGATAATGTATCAATGGAGATTCCTAATGTTTGTAGTTTTAAGCGAGCTACTTTTTCGTCTAACTCCGCAGGGACAGATACAACATCTGCACCGATTTCTTGATATTTTTCATTAACGTATGCTAATGAAAGAGCCTGTAAAGCAAACGTCATATCCATAATTTCTGCTGGGTGACCATCACCTGCAGCTAAATTTACTAATCTTCCTTCAGCTAATAAATAAATTTTTCTACCATCTTTAAGCTCGTACTCTTCAATATTTTGGCGGACAGTACGTTTTGAAGTTGAGAGCTCTTCAAGATCAGGTTTATTAATTTCAATATCAAAATGACCAGCATTCGATAAAATTGCCCCATCTTTCATACTTTCAATATGCTCACCACGAATCACATCGCGATTTCCAGTCACTGTTATAAAGTAGTCGCCTACTTTTGACGCTTCAGCCATTGTTATAACTTCAAAGCCTTCCATATGCGCTTCAATAGCTTTAATTGGATCTACTTCTGTAATAACAACTTTAGCTCCTAACCCTTTAGCTTTTTGAGCTACACCGCGGCCACACCAACCAAATCCTACGACAACGACAGTTTTTCCAGCGACTATCAGGTTTGTCGTTCGATTAATACCGTCAAATACGGATTGGCCAGTTCCATAGCGATTGTCAAATAAATATTTACAGTAGGCATCGTTTACAGCAACCATTGGAAAAGCTAATTGATCAGCGTTTTTTAAGGCGTAATTTCTTAATACCCCAGTAGTTGTTTCTTCACAACCACCGCGTACATTTTCAAGTAAGTCTTTTCTTTCTGAATGAAGAACCGTTACTAAGTCTCCCCCATCGTCAATAATTAGATCGGGCTTTTCTTCTAGCGTTTTAATGAGTTGATCTTTATATTCTTCTTCAGTTGGGTTGTATGTAGCAAATACGGTAATGCCATCTTCAACTAAAGCGGCACAAACATCGTCTTGAGTAGATAATGGGTTACTTCCTGTAATCGTAACATCAGCTCCACCTGCATGGATTACTTTAGCGAGATAAGCAGTTTTTGCCTCTAGATGAAGAGAAATTGCTACTTTCATTCCTTTAAAAGGTTGTGTTTGCTCAAATTCCTTTTTAATAAGGTTTAAAACAGGCATATGCTCATTTACCCAATTAATTTTTAAATGTCCATTCTTAGCAAGGTTGATATCTTTAATGATACTTTTCATGATAATTGCCTCCAATTTTAAAAATTCCAACTATTTATAAACATATTGTACACATATTGCCTTATAGAATTCAATTTAATAATGAAAAAGGCGGACGATTTTCCTTCATTTGGCCGTTTATGTAAAAATACAGTGTTCACTTTCCAACTTTCTATTTACCAACTATCCAAACCAACAAACCAACGAACCAACTCAATTGGTTCATTTAGCAACATTTACAAGCATATCACTCTTTATGATCATGCTATAATTATTATATTAATCTAGTATGTGGGGAGGGAATCATTTTGACTAATAAAAGTAATGTAGCAACTAATATATTAAAAGATAAAGTTACTGACTATAAAAGGTTTGCTTTTATATTACTCGCTCTAAGTGTATTTTTGTTTATTGGACTAATTGTCCCTAATGAAGGAGTTAGTCAAATACAAGATACTGTCCTTATTATTTTAAGTATTAGTTCTATCATCTTCGCTTTTATATTTCATAAAATGGCGATGAAGTTCCGAGAGCAGCTTTTTAATGAAAAAGAGTAGAGATAAAAAGATTTTAAAATATTATTATATGGATAATCCGGATATTAGTTTTTGTTCGGTACAATAAAAAAACCTCTAGCTGTTTTTACCAGTTGTAGAGGTTTTTTATCGATTCTTTCCAAAGTTATCTTAAGTTGACGGTGGTGTAACAATATAATAAACACTTGTAAAGAAAATAAACACAAGTACCATTGCTACATATGCTTTCCAAGCAACTAATGATTGAGTCACTTCTAGTATTTTAACAAAAATTAAATACATCCAAGTAATTGATAAAGCGAGAAAAAGGACCATTAAAAAGGTTAGTGGAGCTCCGACTTGCAGCGAAATAAAAGCTGGTAAGGCCATAATTGAAGGAATCAGTGCGATCGACGTATTTCGGTATAAAACTCCTAAATATCCAGGCCCACCAAAACCTCTAGCACCTGCCCATAATAGTAGTGAAAAACCAATTTTTGTAATGAAAATCATAACAATTCCAAAAAATAGAAAAAGACCTGGGACAACCGTCTCTCTTAATACAGGAGTTTCAAATGATGCAATTAATTCACTATTAATAGTAATGGATGTAAAACCGTAAAAAATACCTAGTAAAAATGTAATAAATGCACTAATCAATTTCCAATTACTATTAGGATCGGATAATTGTCGAATAGCTTCTTTGTCTAATGTTAAAGCTTTAAAAATTAAATTGACATTTCCCATATTTCCCTCCTAAATCAATAGAATGTGCTTAGACGTAAAATGAAGTGACGCAGAAGCACAGTACTCCTGCGTCAGTTCTATTAAAATTGTATCTTTGTTAATTTAGAATGTCCAGACTTTTCTATAAATTCCACGGCATGATTGCCCAAACAAAGATGAGCGCACTAACGAATGTAATGATAAATGCTCCGGCAGTACTGTTGTAACGCTTCGGGTTAATATCGCTCCAACCATGAATTCTTTCAATAAGACTGTGGATATCTTTAACTGATTTTTCATCTCTTAAAGCATCAATACGGTTCGTAATATAAGAGATAACAATTAATAAAATGAAACTTAATGGAATAGCGATCATTGCCCCTGAAATCCCCATACTATCGGTTAGCGCATGACCACTAACTACAATGCTAGGGAAGACGAATGGAGAAATGACTACATAAACGATACCAGAAATTAGAGATGCTGCAATGGCACCGTATCGGTTAGCTTCCTTCCACCAAACTCCCATTAAAATTAGTGGTGCATTTGTCGAACCAGCTAGCCCGAATGCCCATAAAATACTAACAATCAGGAAGGCAGGTGGGTTTATCGCTAACAATACGCTGGCTACACCACCTAGGAAAATTGAAATATATCCTAAACGAAGTTTCGACTTATTCGTTAAGTTTGGTTTTAATGTTGTTACGATATCTTGTGAAATTAACGCACCAATGGCTAGTAAGTTACCACTAATCGTTGATAAACCTGCAGATATCGCACCAGCAATTACTAATGCAGTTACCCATTCTGGGTTATAAACTAAATTTAAAATGATTGTTAATTTATCAGCATCAGCCTGCCCGATGATTGTTCCTGTTGATTGTTCGAAATAAACTCCGGCAAATCCCATTGTATACGTTGAAGCGAATACGATCCCAAGTGCTAAGGCGAACCAGATCATCGCTTGTCGAGCACTTCTTAAGCTAGATGCTGTATAAACACGCATCGCTAAGTGAGGCAGCCCTAATGCTCCTAGTGTAAACGCTGGTATGATAGCAAAATACCATTTAGAAGAATACTGATAATCAAAGAAAGACGGCATTGCTTCTAACATCGCAGGTACCATGTCCGAATATAAAAGTGGTGGGAAATACCATCCAGTACTACCCATCGCTTTCATGATGGCACCTAATGGAATAATAAACATTAATGCGATAATAACCATTTGAATTGCCGCGTTATTAGTCGCACCACTCATTCCACCAATCGTTACATAACCAACAATAAATAGACCACCGACCAATAATCCTGTCATATAAGGAATGCCTAATAATGTTTCAAACGTAACAGCAATCCCGATCATTTGTCCTAATGCGTACATTAAACAAACTAAAATCATCCAGAGAGCAGCAATAATTGAAGCTGTTTTTCCATAACGGTCCCTTACAAAATGGGTTGGTGAGAATGCTCCCATACGGCGTAAACTCGTTCCGTAAATAATTGTAATTAAAGGAATTGCTAAAATAAATTGGATCCATAGCAAGACAAATGGAACCTGAAGCTGTAAAATTAAAGCGGTAACCCCTAAAAATGTTGCTAAACTCATATACGTGGAAGCCATCGCTAAACCATTCGTGATCGGGCCAACGCCCCCTTTTGTCGCATATAAATCTTCAACAGATGTACTTGAGCGGTTTGAAATGTAAGAAACAACGTAGAATAAAACAAACGTTAAAACAACGATAATGATACCTAAAATTGGATTCGATAATTGCCATAATTGTTCTTCCATCTACACTGCCCCCTCTCCGCTTTGTTTTTTCTTGTTTTGTTGGTTCTCTTCTTCAATCGCATCGTCAATATGATTACCAATTTTCCCTGAAACCACTGTTAAAATAAGTACTCCAAACCAACCGAAAAGAATAGGAACAATGTACATAATTGGAAATCCGAATAAATAGCCTTCTACAGGAAAAAGTGAAAAGAATAATCCTAAATGTCCAGTTATTACAAAAGCCAATGACATAAGAATTGTAAAGTATACTTCCTTTTTATAAGCGTCCACAAAAACTCCCCCTTTAAAAAATTCCCTACGTTAAGATGTTAAGCTTATATGTCTTATTGGGTTTTGTAATCTAAATTTAGTATAATTGCTATGGTCCCGAGCGACTGCTCAATCATATCGAACAGTAAAAAAATTAAAAATGTTCTGAATTTTCTCTTTAAACCTCCTTTCTTCATATTTAAAAAGACCATATAAAAATACTTCTGATTATGAATCTACAACAAAAGGTAAGCGTTTTCAAGAACTAATTTTAGAAAATTTTAAATTTTATAATTAATAAAACGAAAATTATTATTTTACTATAGTGTTGTATTTTGTAAACAATCACGTAGTTTGTTGCGTTTGTTATATAACACAGTTCAAAAAAGATCTGTTTTATATATTGTTAAAGTATTTTATTTGACTTGTTTATTTTTTGGGTTAAACTAAAATAATAAGGAATTGTCATATAGTAATGAAAGGAAGGGATTTTATGAAGTTAAAAGTATTAACTCCAATCTTTGCAGAATCTGCTAGCAAGCTTGTTCATGCAGCGAGTAAATACCCAGACACAATATTAATTAAAAAGGATCATTGGGTAGTAGATGCAAAAAGTTTATTAGGCGTATTGGCACTTGCTCTACAGCCAGGGCAAACTGTTGAATTAAGTCTAGAAGCTGAAGCTGAGGGACTTTTTTCAGAGTTAACCGAACTAGGCCTTTTTGAAAAAACAGAATAAATGTACCAATAACGGAAAAAAATGGCCCTTGTGATAATTTCACGAAGGGCCATTTGAATTCTAAAGGAATTTTCATTAAAAGCGGATTATTTAAATCGGTAAGAGTTACAAATGCTTAGTTTGAGAGTGAAAGTTTATATAAATCACCAGGGTGAGTAGTCGTACTATAAGCCAATACTTTTAAAAAAAAAAATACATTTTGCGAAAACGTTTGCGCAAGGTTTTTTTCTATAGTAAGATTAACATTAATGGAAAAACTGAATATATGTTTAAAATATTTAGGGAGTTGAGTACTTACTTATGAAAAAGACTTGGTGGAAAGAAAGTGTTGTTTATCAAATTTACCCTCGTAGCTTTGCCGATAGTAATGGTGACGGGATTGGTGATTTACAAGGAATTATTTCAAAATTAGATTATTTAAAAAAGCTAGGAATAGATGTAATTTGGTTATCACCTGTTTATAAATCTCCGAATGATGACAATGGCTATGATATTAGTGATTATCAAGATATTATGGATGAGTTCGGTACGATGCAAGATTGGGAAGAACTACTTAGCGAAGTACATAAACGTGGTATGAAATTGATTATGGATTTAGTTGTAAATCATAGTTCTGACGAGCACCAATGGTTTGTTGAAGCGAAAAAGTCAAAAGATAATCGTTATCGTGATTACTACATTTGGCGTCCTGGGAAAGACGGAGGCGAACCGAATAACTGGCAATCGGCTTTCAGTGGCTCTGCATGGGAATATGACGAAAACACTGATGAATATTACTTACATCTATTCTCTAAAAAACAACCAGATTTAAATTGGGAAAACCCAACCTTAAGGGAAGAAGTTTATAAAATGATGAATTGGTGGTTAGATAAAGGGATCGACGGCTTTAGAATGGATGTTATTAATTTCATCTCAAAAGTCGACGGTTTACCTGATGCCCCACCGGAAGAAGGAAAAAAATATGTTTCCGGTCATGAATACTTCATGAATGGACCGAGAATTCATGAGTTTTTACAAGAAATGCATCAAAAAACGACGGCGAATTATGATGTGATGACGGTAGGGGAAATGCCAGGCGTTAATCATGAACAAGCAAAATTATATACAGATGAAGAACGAAAAGAAGTAAATATGGTCTTTCAATTTGAACATGTTGATTTAGATTCAGGTCCTGACGGAAAATGGGATCTTCGTCCATTAAAGTTAGCTGACATAAAAGAAAATTTATCGAGTTGGCAAAAAGGGTTAGAACATGTTGGGTGGAATAGTTTGTACATGAATAATCACGACCAACCACGAATGGTTTCGCGTTTCGGAAATGATGGAGAGTATCGAGTTGAATCTGCAAAAATGCTTGCAACATTACTTCATATGATGAAAGGTACTCCATATATTTATCAAGGTGAAGAAATGGGTATGACGAATATTCGCTTTGAAAACATAGATCAATATAAAGATATTGAGACGTTGAATATGTACAAAGAAAAGCGTGAGCAAGGGATACCGCACGATAGAATTATGGAAGCCATTTACGTAAAAGGTAGAGATAATGCTAGGACTCCTGTTCAGTGGGATGATAGTGAACATGCCGGCTTTACTACAGGAACTCCATGGATTGAAGTGAATCCTAATTATAAAGAAATCAATGCAGAAGCTGTCGTTGAAGATGAAAATTCAACTTTTTACTATTATCAAAAGTTAATTCAATTGCGCAAACAACACGAAATTATTGTATACGGTGGATATAACTTAATTTTAGAAGATAACGAAGATATTTTTGCTTACGTAAGGACATTAGGTGATGAAAAGTTAGTTGTAGTATGTAATTTTTATGGTAATGAACCAACGTTCGAGCTTCCTAAAGATATTCAGTTCTCTGAGTCCGAGTTGTTGATTTCTAATTATGGAAATGAAGAGGGGACTGTTAAGCAGTTTAAGTTAAAACCGTACGAAACAAGAGCTTATTTATTAAAGTAAGTTCGAAGAGGAAAGCGAACTCGTTTCAGCAAGCTGAAACATCGAGAAATCAGGTGGAGTCTCGACTCCACCTGATTAAAAGTTCCCACCTACGCTACGCGTTGAGGTGGGGGCTATAACCCTTAAAACATTTAAGGATTAATTAATCTTGTGGAAAGCATTAGGGCAAGTAGTGAGCCCTAGTGCTTTTTATTCTTAATCAATATCGGTGAATTTAAGAATATTTTTGTTTGTTAGAATTCAAAATTAAGAAAGTGTGAAAAATTATTTAACATTAATAAAATACTTGAATTCTTCACTAAAAAAAGCATATAATGATATTGAAAATTGTTCTCAATGAATCGGGGGGATTTTAATGGTATATATTTTAATTAGCTTAACAATCGTTATTTATTTTCTTCTCGTCATCCGTATTTTTCATGGCATTAATGATGAAAAAACAGTCTCCTTAGTAACTAGAATTAAAAACTTTTTTAAACCCAAAAAATACAATGATAAATTTTCACATTAAGTAGGTAAGCGTATTAAGCTTATCTATTTTTTTGTTTGTAAAAGTGCAATCAATTTCTTAATATTATAAGTTTATAGTTCGATTTTCTTGTGAATAATAGTTAATATTGTTACGATTACTTTGGGAGTTATTTGTTTAAAATAATTCACGAATGAATTTTAGAGGTGAAAAAAATGAACATTACAAATGAAGCAAAATCGTTCATTCAAGAAGTTCTTGAACAGAACAACGCAAAAGGTATTAAAGTAATTTTTGCAGGTATGGGCTGAGGAGGCCCAAAATTAGGATTGTCTCTGGATGAGGCAACAGAAGAAGATACCGTTGAAACAATCAATGGTGTTCAGGTAGCATTTGAGAAGAGTATTGTTGAGCAAACAGCAGAATTAACACTTGATTTTCAAGAAACTCCTGAAGGCTCAGGGCTAGTAATGGTCGGAGCTAATGAATGTTGTTAAAAATGATGCGGCTGACCTGATGATAGGTTAGCCCTTTTCTATATCGAGTTCTATGTTTAAACCATAAAAAAACGTTACACATCGTTTGAATACCCCCCTTGGCTACCCCAAAAAAAGCCGCAAGAGGTTTAAGCGAACTCGTTTCAGCAAGCTGAAACATCGAGAAATCAGATGGAGTCTCGACTCCACCTGATTAAAAGTTCCCACCTACGCTACGCGTTGAGGTGGGGGTCTATAACCCTTAAACC
>SKSA01000378.1 GCA_007118195.1 Anaerobacillus sp.
CGCGGGCAAATGTTTTCGTGCGGTGAGCACTTATCTTAATACCAGAAGGGGTTGAGGCATAATGTCATTATTAGATGATCCATTAATACTCATATTTATTGTCTTGTTTTTTGGCTCTTTTATTGGCCAATTAGAATATAAGGGAATCAACTTAGGGGCATCTGGAGTTTTGCTTTTTGCGATGGTATTAGGCCATTTTGGATATCAAATTCCGGGTATTGTCCAAAGCTTAGGGTTGAGCTTGTTTATTGTTGCGGTTGGGCTACAAGCAGGTCCTCGATTTTTTCGGATGATAAGAAGTAGTGGTTTAGTTTTTGCTATATTAGGTTTGGTGATCATCGTTATTGCAATTATCACCACGATAATCGTTTCAAAAATATTTAACTTATCTGCTCCTTTAAGTATTGGGCTGATGACCGGAGCTCTGACGAGTACACCAGGCTTAGCTGCTGCCCTTGAGGCTACGAAAGACCCGATAGTTTCCGTTGGCTACGGAATTGCTTATCCTTTTGGGGTAATTGCTGTTGTTTTATTTGTTCAGCTTTTCCCAAAAGTGTTAAAAGTAGATTTAGAAAAAGACTTGCGAAAAACGGTGAGTCCTGTGAAACATAAAAGTTCTCTTAAAAATATGACGATCATGATTGAAAAAGGTATTGCTCATAAGAAAACGTTGAAAGAACTTCAACGAACATTAAAAAGTTCGGCGATCGTAAGTCGTGTGATTAGAGGAGATCGCAACTTTTTAGGCAGAAAGGATACGGTTTTATTAATGGGTGATGAAATTATTGCCGTAGGGTATCCGGAAGATTTAAATAAATTAAGAGATGCGGTCGGTAAAGAAGTGACGACGGATGTTAATATTCGTGAAAATATTAAAATGCATCGTGTTGTCGTCGATTCACCAGACATGATTGGTAAGAGTCTTCGTGAAAGTCGTTTAAGAGAAAAGTATAGCGTGACAGTAACGAGGTTAGAAAGAGCGGGATACGAGTTTCCGCCAACAGCGTCTTGGCGTTTTGAACGTGGGGACGTTCTAACCGTCGTATGTAGTCCTGAACGGATTAAGGGTGTTCAAGAGTTGTTTGGCACAAAACAGCATGAAGAAGCAAATATTCATATTTTTTCCTTAAGTATCATTCTTTTGTTAGGGATATTCGTCGGGATGATTCCTATTCATATCCCAGGGTTAGGCAGTATGACTTTAGGAGTAGCAGGTGGCCCTTTGTTAATTGCGATCATTATTGGTCATTTCGGAAAAGTAGGGCCGATCCAAGCGAGATTTTATCAGCCGTCCAATCGAGTAATTAGAGATGTCGGTCTCGTTCTTTTCTTAGCGGGTGCGGGGACAACGGCTGGAAGTGGCTTAGTTGAAGTCATTATGTCCGAAGGATTTGGCTTAATTATTGGAGGCGCAATGATTACTCTTATTCCGATGGTCGTTTCTTTCATCGTCGCAAAGAAATTATTTCATCTTAGTGTCATTCATTCGTTGGGTGCCATTTGTGGGGGGATGACCAGTACACCAGGACTTGGGGCATGTAATACTTTAGTCGATTCTGATGATCCAGCGATTGCCTATGCGGCGGCTTATCCAATTGCTTTAATTTTTGTCGCGATTGCTTCACAATTTTTAGTACTGATTTTATAGGTAGAGAGGTTGCTCAGCAGCCTCTTTTTATTTTTATACAAAACCATCATGACGCTGCAATGTCAGCATCTAGGATGTAAAAATCTCGGTCGACTTTCTTTTTTCATACAACGGAGGTGGATTGATAAATACTAGTTTTCCTATAAATGCACCACAGCGCTTCCGTTGATTTTATGCTAAAATAGTGTTCGTTGAACAAAAAGATAGGAGTTTACAGCTGTGAAAAAATTCGTAATTATTATTTTGCAATTATGTTTACTTTGGTTTTTAAATGAACTAGGTTATTTTTTAGTGGAAGCTTTAAATCTGCCGTTACCTGGAAATGTCCTCGGGATGGTCATTTTATTTGGTCTTTTGATGACTGGGGTTGTTTCATTGAAATGGGTAGAAGAGGCGTCCTCGTTTCTCATTAAACATTTAGCTTTCTTTTTTATTCCGATAGCCGTTGGACTGATGAACTTTGGTCCATTGTTTTTTCAAAATGGTATTTTCCTAGTGATCGTTATTATTGGTAGTGCAGCGGTAGGGATTTACGTGACGGGATTAGTATCTCAAGTTTTAGCAGAAAAGAAAGAAGGTGCAAGTGATGATCGTTCTCGTGACACTGCTTAGTATGGCAATGACAATAGGGGCGTACAGTTTATCAAAGGTTGTTGGAAAGAGATATCCTTCGCCTTTTACAACACCTGTTTTTTTTAGTACAGCATTCATTATTATTTTATTAATGACATTCGGTTTGACATTTGAGGATTATACGCTGGCGAAAGAGATTATGACTTTTTTATTAGGACCTGCAACGGTTGCTTTAGCCGTTCCTTTATATAAAAACCGGCAAATCATCAAAAAACATAGTGGGCCGGCATTAGTAGGTATTGTATTAGGAACGATGTCAACGATTATAGGAGCGATATTACTAATTAAGCTATTTTCTTTATCAAATGAAATACTCGCTTCTATAAGTGTGAAGTCAGTAACCGTTCCGGTCGCGGTGGAGATTTCTAACATTATCGGGGGTGACCCTGCGCTAACAGCAGCGTTTGTCGTTGCCACGGGTATTCTCGGAACAATGTTGGGACCGTCATTAATGAACATCGCGAAAATCGATCATCCGCTTTCAAGAGGGCTAGCACTCGGGACGATCTCCCACGGTCAAGGAACAGCTCAAGCGGCTACTGAAGGCGAGTTACAAGGGGCGGTTGCCGGAGTGGCGATGGGCTTAGCGGCGATCTTTACTTCAATAGCAGCGCCAATTTTAGTGCCGTTTTTTATTTGAATTTTTAAATGAATTAGTATTTTATGGTATTATTTTTTTGAAAAATACAGTATGATAATAGAGAAAAATCTACTAGGGGAGTCCATTAAGCTTGGACTGAGAAAAGAAAGCATTCTTTGACCCTTGGAACCTGATCTGGATGATACCAGCGGAGGGAAGTAGTGAAAACAAGAAGGGCGACAAAGGGTATCTTAGTACTGTCACACTTTCTTTGCTTTTACATACATCCAATCGGGTTCTGAATTATCAGAGCCCGATTTTTTATTTTCTTGAAAAGCTGTTTGTGAATAAGAAAGATTTTTTCAACTGCTTTTATACAAGAAATACATTTCCTAACGGTTGGTGTATCTTCAGTCACAATTAATATTTATTTGAGGAGGAAGTTACATTGTCAATGCAAAAAGAAATGTCTATTGAGTTAAAGTCACAGTTTGCAGCTAGTAAAAAAGTGTATGTCGAAGGGTCTAGAGGTGATATTCAAGTTCCAATGCGGGAAATTGAACTAACCCCAACAACTGGAATTGTCGGTGAAGCAGAAAATCCACCAGTTCGTGTTTATGATACAAGTGGACCGTATACGGATGCAAATTATGAAGTGGATGTTCGCAAAGGATTACCGAAAATTAGAGAAAACTGGATTCGTGAACGCGCTGATGTAGAGGAGTATAAAGGAAGAGAAATTAAGCCAGAGGATAATGGGTTTAAAGAAGAGGATCCTTTGGCGAACCTCGAATGGTTTCCAAACACTAGTAGCCACCCGATACGAGCAAAAGAAGGAAAAACGGTCACACAAATGCATTATGCAAAAAATGGTACGATCACACCTGAAATGGAGTTTGTAGCGATCCGCGAAAATATGGATCCTGAATTTGTTCGCGATGAAATCGCTCGCGGTCGTGCAATCATTCCCAACAATATTAACCACCCAGAAAGTGAGCCAATGATCATTGGGCGCAATTTCTATGTGAAAATAAATGCGAACATCGGGAACTCTGCGGTCACTTCGTCCATTGAGCAAGAAGTTGAAAAAATGACGTGGGCTACACGCTGGGGAACAGATACAATTATGGATTTATCGACAGGTAAAAATATTCATACGACTCGTGAATGGATTATCCGTAACTCACCAGTGCCAGTAGGAACTGTGCCCATTTATCAAGCATTAGAAAAGGTAAATGGGATTGCAGAGGATTTAACGTGGGAAGTATACCGTGACACGTTAATTGAGCAAGCGGAGCAAGGTGTTGATTATTTTACGATTCATGCAGGTGTTTTACTTCGCTATATTCCAATGACAGTCAACCGAAAAACCGGAATTGTTTCTCGTGGTGGATCGATTTTAGCGCAATGGTGTTTAGCGCATCACGAAGAGAATTTCTTATACACTCATTTTGAAGAGATTTGTAAAATACTTAAAGCTTACGATATCGCAGTGTCTCTTGGAGATGGATTACGACCTGGATCGATTGCCGATGCAAATGATGATGCACAATTTGCAGAACTAGAAACATTAGGAGAATTAACGGACATAGCTTGGAAGCATGATGTTCAAGTAATCATTGAAGGACCAGGGCATGTTCCGATGCATAAAATTAAAGAAAATATGGATAAACAACTTGAAGTTTGTAAAGAAGCACCATTTTATACGCTAGGACCCTTGACTACAGATATCGCTCCAGGCTATGACCATATTACTTCTGCGATTGGTGCAGCGATGATCGGTTGGTACGGTACGGCAATGCTTTGCTATGTAACGCCGAAAGAACATTTAGGTTTACCGAATAAGGATGATGTTCGTGAAGGGGTAATTACGTATAAAATTGCGGCGCATGCCGCTGATTTAGCTAAAGGTCACCGAGGTGCACAAAAACGGGATGATGCTTTATCTAAAGCACGCTTTGAGTTCCGTTGGCACGATCAATTTAACCTATCACTTGATCCAGAGCGTGCCCGTGAATTTCATGACGAAACGCTTCCTGTTGAAGCGGCAAAGACAGCTCATTTTTGTTCAATGTGTGGACCGAAGTTTTGTTCAATGAGAATTTCACATGACATTCGCAATGCAGCAAATGAGCAAGGGAAAACAGAAGGAGAATTCATCGACGAAGGAATGAAGCAAAAAGCAAAGGAGTTCGTGGATGATGGAGCCAAAATGTATCGATAACTGCACGACTAGTGATCAAGTAAAAAAGCTTAAAGTAGAAATCCAAAACTTAGATGATAAGAGAGAGCTTCTTAAACAAGAGTTAAAGTTAATCCAACGTAATTGTAACCATGACTTTATTGAAACTGCGTTTATGCGTAAATGCCGGAAGTGTAAATGGACAGAAAGTGTTTATTATTGAA
>SKSA01000074.1 GCA_007118195.1 Anaerobacillus sp.
CGACTTCTTCAATCCCTTCGAAACTCCCTGAAGTTGAACTTAGAGTAAATGACCTTATTCGATTAGAATCTTCGTCATAAAACCCTAACGTCACCAATTCCCCTTCGTAATAATATTGATTGATCGTATACGTGCCACCTAGGTCCCACTCTACATACCCCCTATAACCTAACCTTCCGATAGTTCCTTCATTGCCATCCGTCATACGCTCTACATTCGTCGCATTATCCTCGGTGGTTGGTAAGTGGTGAGCTAACAGGGTGTGGTCTTCTTTAGTAATAACATTCTTCGTAACAACCTCAAAATCCCCCGTCGTAACAGGCTTATCTCCACCATCACTCGTAACTATTTGATAATAATAAGTGACTCCTGGTTCGATGTCTGTGTCGATAAATTCTTCAACACCCAAACTAATATTATCAATGATTGACTCTTGTGAATCGTCTAGTGTCCACCTGATAACTTGATAAGTAATATCACTATTTGATGTAACGTCTAACCAGGTTATTTTATTGACGACAGCTCCATCAATGATACTGCTGTCAACTTCTATATTTCCTGGTGGTTTAGGGATTAAGTAAACGGATTGCGATGGATTTGAGAGTAATCCATCTTCATCTACAGCAACTAGTTTATACTCTCCTGAAAGCATTCCATCTGTATCAATTTCAACCCATTTGTCACTTTCAACGACTGGTGCTTTCCTCGCTTTTTGCATTGTAACGAGCTTATCTAATTGTTCTTTTGTCTCCGGCATTTCATCACTCGCGATTACATACACTGTCCCTAATTTACTACTTGAAGCTTTCACTGGTTGATCACTAATATAGAATTGATCACTATATACAGAGACCATTGGTTTTTCAATTGGTTCAAACCCATTATTCGCGAGCAACACATAATCTAAGTCAAAGAAAATTTCATAGTCATCCATTGTAAAAATTACCTGTAGCGCCTCACGAATATCTACATCTTCCTCGCTGACACCAATGACAACAACCTCTCCATCTTCAACCGCTAAAAACTGAGAAGATACTGCTGTCTCTCCATCAGTGCCCAAGGTCCATGGTTGTAATGTGATTTCGATCGAGGCGTCTCGCTGTTCGCCATCCATTAAGGTCAAAAACTGAGAAGTAATAACTTCGCCAATCGTTAAGTCCTCTAATAAGATCGCATATTCCTTTTCATCAAACACCGCAATTTCATATTTATATATTTCTATGAATAGTTTAATTTCAGCATAAAACTCGTAATACGGAATTTCATGAATTTCTTCATCCGAAATCCCTTCTGTCTTAGCTATTTTGATAAGATCGTCAATGTCATCGACAAGGCTTACGATCGAAGCCGGGATTTCATCAAAGTCATCTAGTTCGTGTAGCTCTATCGCTAAAATGTAAATTTTTTCCTCCGTTTGCTCAAAAGTACTTAAAGTTCTCTCAACGATCATAGTTTTACTTTCTGTTAATCCATTGATCGTTGCGATTACTTCTATGACATTTTCACCTTCAAATAAAGTCACTTCAAATTGGAATTGGCCGTCATTTGCTACAACGGTCGCAATATCCTCATCATCCCGTATTAATTTAACAGTACTTCCCTCAGTGACGGTACCTGATACTGAAATTTCCTCTTCGATCGTTTCTTCTACCACTTCATCAACCGTTAATGTAGGACGTTCTATCCTAAGCGTCTCCACCTCTGCCAATGTAGAAGTAGCCGACAAGTCACCCTCAGTCAACGCAATGACTCGATAAAAGTGTGGTTGGCCTGGGATTACCTCTGTATCGATAAACTGTTCAACATCTACATCAACATATCCAACTGTTTCAAAATCACCATCTGGCAATAAACTGCGGATCACCTTATATTCAACTACCCCAACAGTATCACTATCAATCCAAGTGATGATATTTTCAACTTCCAAATCGTTAATGCTACTTTCCCCAATGACGTATAGAGGAGGAGCTGGGAGTAACTCAATCACTTCAGACCTGGAAGACCATAATCCGTGATGATCTACCACCAAAACTACATACTCCCCTGTAGCTAATCCCTCTCTGTCTATAAATATATCTGCATCAACTTCATCAACCGCTGCACTCTTGGCTACACCTGTTGAAACAAGTTGATCTAACTCCTCCTTTGTGAGAGGGGCTTCATCAGCTCGCAATAAATATATCGTTCCTACTTTATTACTTTGAGCTACCACCGCGCTCTCACTAGAAATCTCGTGATTTCGTACGGAAACTTCAGGTCGCTCAAACCCATTATTCGCAAGCAGCACATAATCTAAGTCAAAGAAAATTTCATAGTCACCCATTGTAAAAGTAACCCGGACCGACTCACGAATATCTACATCTTCCTCGTTGACACCAATGACAACAATCTCGCCATCTTCTTCTGTTAAAAATTGAGAAGATACTGCTGTCTCTCCATCAGTGGCCAAGGTCCACGGTTGTAATGTGATTTCAATCAAGTCATCTCGTTGTTCTCCTTCCGCTAATGAGAAGAATTGAGAAGTGATGACTTGGTGAGTTGAAAGTTCTTCTAGTAAAATGAATTCTTCACCATAAAATTCCTCGAAAATCCCAAAATCATATTTATAAATCTCCATAATGATCTTGATTTCAGCGTAATAATCGTATTGTTCGATGCTTGAAATTTCCTCATCCGAAATCCCTTCTGTCTTAGCTCTTTCGATAAGATCGTCAATGTCATCGACAAGGCTTACGATCGAAGCCGGGATTTCATCAAAGTCACCTAGTTCGTCTAGCTCTTCGGTTAACATGAATAGCTTTTCATGTATTTGATCCATTGTCGTTAAGATTTTATCGATGACGATTTCTTCACTTCGTGTGTCGTCACTTTTAGTTGCTACAATATTAATGATATTTTCACCTTCGAACAGATCAACTTCAAACTGAAAATTGCCTTCTACAATTTCAACCGTTTCAACAGTATCACCATTCAGCATTAGTTCAACGTTACTTCCAACAGTTGCTGTTCCGATAATCATTATTGAATCTGCTGTTGTTGTTTGACTTTCAGTTTCCACTGACAATTCGAGGAAAATTTCCTCTGGAGGCTCACTCAAAACAACTTCAGAAACTAAGTCTATTTCTAAATAGATATCGGAAAAGCTTTTGATACTATTGGCTAAAAGCTTAACTTTTACTACATAGCTATCAATGGCTGTTTCTAACGTGATGGTAATTGTTGCAGGGCTGCTTTCATTGATTTCGATGATATCATTAGCACTTAAAGGTTCAAAGTCTTCGTTCCCTACCGATAAAAAAATAGCATCCATAAGTTCTTCGGTACTTAAATCAGTATAAATTGAATTAGAAAAGTCTAATGTTATTGTTCTTTGATCATCACTTATTTGCATTTCTGAAAGTCTTGGTGCCGGTTGTTCTGAAATCACATATTCCTGACGACTATCGACTAATTGGTGTTCTCCTTCACCAATAGTTACTTTCAACTTATAGGTTCCTGCGTGTAAAACGGGGACAATGACTGTTACTTCTGCACCATTATTTACAATTTGCGATGAACCAGTGCCAAAAAATTCATCCCCGACATAGTTACCTTCTATATCAACAACCTCTACTTTTACTTTTGTTTCATCAAGTACCTCTGTTGTATAGATGTTAAAAACCTTCTCATGAGCAAAACCGGCTAAATAACTAAAGCTTTGATGTTCGTTAACGTCTTCGATCGCTTCAATCGTAGCATTTGCTAAACTTAACAAATCGATTTTCTCCAACGCGTCGAAAAGTTTCGTTAAATTCGACTCACTCATCAAGCCTTGTTGCTTGAGAGTTAATTCATCAAAGGCAACTTTTATTTCGTAGACCCATTCTTTATTTTGTAATGTTAACTCTTCTAAAGATGGTAATTTCATGATTTTTGCCGTAACGATCGCTGCAGCTATTTGATCACCGATCGACGCATCGTCTACAGCTAACTGATTACTTTCATTGATGATCTCTTGAATATCTTCTATAGTTGAGATTTCTCCATCCAACTCAACTAGCATTTCTAAATAAAGAACGAGATTATCCCAACTAAAGTCCACTAAATCATGGCTCCTAACAAGATGATGAAAAAATAGATCGTTAGCTAAGCTTTGACTAGTAGATATACCTTCTCCCAAATAATAATTCACGATTTTATTCGTTAAAAATATTACATCAAAACTTCCTGACCACTGATTATGGATTGGTTCGTCGTGATACTCAGGATAGTCAAATTGGATTGCTTCTCTCACAAACTTTATGTGTAACAAATGATTTTCACCAAGTGATACCGGCTGATCTAAATGGATTGTTAATACCGGTTGTAACGGGTCTTCGTCCCACTCCAATGTAGTAATGTTTTGTATACCAATATCAATTTGCTCATCAAAAATCACTAATTCTTCCATCACTTCATCGATGTCCGTTTTTTCAAAAGTTGCTGAGACTAAAGGAGTAAATTCAATCTCAATCTTTTCAAAAGGATTTTGCAAGTCTGTGACTAAAGTTCGCCCTGGTGGGATAGGCTCATGTTCCTCAACTTCAATGCTCGCTGAGTTTACTGAAATATAGTTTAAAGTATCAACGGCATAAACGACATAATCTCCAGGATCAAACCCAGCGGTACTTAATTGAGTAGCTTGCCCTGCTTGTGCAACTACCCTAATCCCATTCGTTGCTTCACCTGCTGCATTCAAGGCTGAGACTGATCTTGTTGTCCCTACAGGAACTAAAAATAAGTGTCCATTCCTATTACTCGTTGCCGTTATTGTATCTCCCACCGTTACTGGTGTAGTTGTCACATCGCTTAACGTCGGGTTTGATCTTATTGGAGGCGGTGCTGGTGTAGGGTCCGGTTCTGGCTCGGGCTCTACTTCTTGTTCCCATTCAGCTTCTGCCGCTTCTTTTTGCGCCTCTTCTTGACGCTTCTGCGATTCTTCAATCTCTTTCTCTACTTGTTCATTCAATTCCTTCATTTCTTCTTCGGTAACGACCCCTGACTCTTTGACTGTTTCATTGACTTGTTTTCGAGCGTTATCCGTTGTTTCCCTAACTTCCGTTGCTTGTTTCTCAACATCTTGCAGTGTTCGTTCTCTTTCGGTTAAAGCTTCTTCAAATTCTTGACGACGTGGTGATCGTGAAACTTCACTAACGATCTCATTCGTTAAGTTAGCGAGTAATGAGGCATTATTTGCTTGAACGATCGCTGCTCTTGCTTGCTCTTTTTCATTCGTTCCTCTAAATTGTTCTTCTTGTTCTCGCGCTCTTTTTTCGGCCTCTACAGTTGTTTCAACAACATCGTCAATGACGGTTGTAAAAAGGTCAGCATCTAACTGTTCTACAAATTCCCTAACTGCTAACGGTTTCGGTTCGGCTGGGGCGGTCGTGTCCATTCCTACTTTTAATTCTTGATTTACTTGAACGGTTTGTTCGGGTTCAGGATCAGGACCAACATCGCTAGATTGATTTCGCTTCACTCCGACAGATCCGTCTAATACTCGTACTTGTGCACCATCTTGCTGGGCGTCCATCATGGAGTAAAATAACGTTCCCCTAACTCCCATAACTGATGTCGATGTTTCAACTTCATATTTATCACCTGCACCAAAGAAACTTTTTATTCGATTCCATAAGCCACCTGATTCTTGTTTGACTGCCGTGGCGTGTTCAGCAAGTTGGGCTAACGTTACTTTGGCATTAGCACTTAACGTTGCCTCATTTCCGTTGGCAAAAACAATTTTCACCGATGACCTAGCACCCGTACGAAGCGCATCGCCTTGAGAAACGCGCATATTATTAAATGCCCTTAATTCTCTTTTAGCGCCCGCTTTTTGCACAAAGACATTCCCTTTGACCTCTTGAAGTGTCGCTTGCGTGGTACTTGCTTCAGCAAAATCACCTGGAATAAACAAAACCGCTACTAATAACAAACAGAGTAAAAATTTTATTTTCCTCATTCTACCTCCCCCTCAACTTGATAAATCATCACTTTCTTTTCTTTTCCTTTGACCTTAATTGGTTCTAACGGCACTGCTGTAAATTTCTCCTTCACTCGTTCATACGTATTTTCACTTATTAGAATCTGTCCTGGTTTCGCATTCGCTTCAAGTCTTGCCGCAAGATTGACCGTATCACCAATTGCTGTATAATCGAGCCTTTCTTCTGAACCGATATTTCCAACAACGGCATCGCCTGAGTTGATCCCCATACCAAAGCGAACGGAACGACCGTACTTTTCCTCTAATCGTCTTGCCAAGTCATCTGCCTCCTCTTTCATCACAAGTGCTGCTCTAATCGCTCGCTCATGGTGATCTTCCTGCTCAATAGGGGCACCAAACATTGCCATCACACCATCGCCCATAAACTTATCAACCGTACCATCATATTTAAATATCGCTTTCGTACACAAATTTAAGTATTCATTTAAAATATTAATGACTTCTTCAGGCTCAATTTTTTCCGAGAGTGGTGTGAAACCACGGATATCCACGAAGAGTAACGTAATATCTTTACGCTCACCTCCAAGCTTAATTTCATCGGTATTCGATAAAATTTCATCGACGACACTTTTAGCGACATACCTTCCGAAAATCCCAGTGACTCGATTTCTTTCTAAACGTTCTTTTACATATTGAGAAATGAGTGACGAAAAGTATACTAATACTAGCGTTAAAATCGGATAAAACAGTGGCAAAACTAATTGCATTTGCGTAAAAACAACTTTATAACTCACAAAATATAAAGCTATGAAACTCGCCAGAGCGACTAATGACCATTTCGCACTCAACCGTTCCATGAGGAAAAACGAGCCAGTGGCCATGATCAAAATGATGAACAAACCTAACTTGTCATCTATTTTTTGATAAAGCTTGCCATCTAAAAAACTTTGAATAATATTAGCGTGAATTTCAATCCCAAACATTTGCGAATTACTATTCGGAACAAAATAAGCATCACTAAAACCAACCGCATACGGCCCGATTAAAACAATGGAGTTTTCAAAATAAGCAGGATCAATCTCTCCGTCAATAACACGAGAAATTGAATGAGTTTCAAAGGCTGGTGATGCTGGAGTTGATGCGTAGGAAAAATAAACGGTGTTATGAGACTCTGTCGGAATTTTCTCATTACCGATAAACCATTCATCTTTGTCATTCCAACGAATTTTTTCGTCATCTTCTAAAAGTTGGTTAGCAAGTAACACACTCATCGCTGGGACCATCTCACCTGCATCATCACGAATACCGAGGCGAACTTGTCGAACGACACGGTCCTTATCTTCAGTAGCGTTAATATGTCCTCTATTTTGACTTAAAATATCAAAAATCGGTTGAACTATGTAATTATTAGCCTGGTGATCTACAACCCATTGCCTGTTCGCTAATTGAAAATAATAAGGAAGATATACATTGTCATGACTTTCAAGCACATCGACCCATGCTTGGTCTTCATTCGGATTAGGACTATTCTCGGTATATAACACATCGACAAAAACAGCCTTCGCCCCATTGGATGCTAAATCCTCAACAACTTCAGCGATAATATCTCTCGGCCACGGCCATCGTCCAACCATATCAAGACTTTCATCATCGACCGCTAAAATAACCACCGGATCATAACTCACTCGCTGTTCTTGAACCATTTTATCCGTGAAATAGTTAGAGACGACGTGTAAATAATCAAAATAAAATACAATGATAGAAAATAAAACAATCGGAATAATAGTTACTAATTTTCTCAGTGTCGATCACCTCTAATGATAGTTATGTTAATGGACAACGATCCCTTAGATGGAACGAGCCCCACTATATTTGGAACTAACTTCTTTTACCGATAATTTTCCCCTGCTTTAGACCCATAATAATCATAATCCATTTAACCTATGAAACCAATAGTTTTGCAAAATTTTCTAATTATTATAATAACTATCCAATCACTAGAAGCGTTCGAGCTATTTTGTTAGTCAAAATTTGTAAAAAAAACTGATATTCCACCGACAAATTTCAGCAACTTCCACTCCTATCCTTTGGTAAAGTATAAAAAAAGGACAAGGAGTGATCGAATGCCTCTATTTTGTCTAAGGTCTATTTGGACGCCTTTAACGCTAGTAGGGATTAAATTATATAAAGATGAAGAAGGGACTTTCTATATGAGTTTGTGGGGGAGGAAAATAAAAAGAATTAGATCGTAGGCGTTATCAGAGTATATTGTATCCATGCTTGTTTTTTCTAGAGGGTTAGGTTGTTGGACATATTTCAACAGCCTATTTTTCATAAATATTTAGACATGAACTAGAACTACGGAACACCCACGAAATCACAATAAAAAAAAACAGGCCATGAGGGCCTAGCGAGTACTCAAACGATTAATTATCTTACTAAACAACAAATAAACGCCAATGCCCACAGTCGCCCCAGCACTGTCAATAAGAACGTCTCTTACCTCTCCACTGCGACCTATTTAAATTCATAGTCATAGTTTCCTTTAATTGCTAACAATTTTTTAGTTCCTTAACATAAAAACGATACTAGTGTATTTCGCAAATGAAAATTGAACCACTTCGCAACTAATTTTGAGCCACTTAAAGTTAGAGGAATTCACAAAGTTGAGGTGGCTCAGTTTAAAAGTGTTATGTGGCTCAATTTTCATCTAATATATACATGTGAAATTTAAGTTTAGCATATGACAAATATAACGAACAACGCAAAATAAGCAAAATGTCCACGGGAGAAAGACATTTTGCCCAATTGTCCACGAATGGTGTCAGACACCTTGTGAATACTTCACAAGGTGTCTGACACCACATTAAGAATTATCATTCGATCATTTTCGATGCCGATCTGGTAGTTTACTTCGTATGTGTTTTCAATGAGTTCGCCGTTATTAGCTAATTCGAGGAACACGATTTCAGCTACGACATTGACAACACCATCCATCATTGTCGCTTCGACATCGATGACATCAACGGTATAAACCGTCTGATAGTTCATTCGAAATTCTTCATAGGTTACGCTCGACTGCCACTCACTCCCTAAATGAGAATAAGCTGTTACATAATCATGATTTGAGATATTATCATAAAAAGAATAAACGAGATCGCTCGCTTCCCCTTCATTTAAAGACACCCGATAATAGCTGAGCGGCTCTTCTGGTTGCTCCCCGTTAGACCAAGCCGTCACAAGGGACAAAATATTTTTGATTGGAATCGAAAAGCCGATCACTTCACCATGATAAGCGGCAGAATTAATGCCAATGACTTCTCCTGTTGCTGCCAACAGTAACGGCCCACCGCTACTGCCTGGTGCTATGGGCGCTGAAATTTGATAGGCATTCACAAATTGGTAGGGGGGCAGAGCGAAATCTCGATTGACGGCACTAATGATCCCTGTGGTTACCGTATTTTGATAGCCACGCGGACTGCCCATGGCGATCACCCCATCACCGACCTCGCCTTCATATTCAAAGGCAATACTCATTGACTCCATGTTCTCAAGTTCCTGAACACGAACGACCGCAACATCCACCACCTCACTGATACCGATCACCGTTCCTTCGTACGTTTCGTTACCTGGCATGCGAACGAGGACCGCCTGAGTTCCTTCGACGATGTGGGCATTCGTGATAATATCACCTTTGTCATTATAGAGAAAACCTGAGCCTAAGTTGCCATCCTCGCCTTCGAGTTGAACGACCTTTGACTTGTTTTTTCGAATCACTCCTTTTAGATCGAAACTGCTCTCTGTAATAATCGTTCCTGCTACTTCTCCTGTTTCGCTATGTGAAATCGGTGCTAGTCGCGAGAAGCCGTTACCACTATATTGTTGAAACATGTTCTCTATGTAAAAAAATACGATGATCGCACCTAATAAAATAAACACCGTAAGGAAAATTGGAACACCCCAGTGTTTCACCATCGTCCCACCTCCTTATTGAACCGCCCAATAATAATCAATAATCTCTACGTGGCCAAAAGTTTCAGAAATTAATAAAGTTTCCTCAAAATAGCCTCTCTCATTTGGCATGAGCACCATTGGAGACACATCCGTCCAACTCTTCATAAGATCATTGCCGTCTTCATCAAAAATCGTATAATGAACATCTATTTCACTAATCGGGCGCGTCCCCACATTTTTCACTTTTCCCGAAAGATGTAACTTTCCATCATCATAGTTGACCTCAAACGCTAACGACTTGATCGCATTGTTCCAATTAAAATTCTCATCCTCCGCTGCCTGAGCTCTTGCCTCCTCGAGACGCTTTTGCTCTTCTTGTTTAAAGGCTATCCGTTCCTTTTTGACCGTTTCTTTATACGCTAGTAGCTTCTTATTTGTCGGGTCATAAAATAAGCCACGATCAAATTCAATCATCGCTTCGGTAAATTGATTTTTTTGCAAATAATCCTTGCCGTGGTCGAGAGCCAGGTTTACAATTTTCCCTTTTAAAAGTTCGGTGATTTTCGTCGCTTCTTCACTCGTAAAGTCTATCGTTTTTTCTAAGATATCCTCTAACTCTTCAACCATTTGTTTCTTCGACTGTGCTTTTCCAACACTCGCTACAGTTAATGAAGCCGTTTGTAGACCTGATTGTTCCTTTAATCGTACAAAAAAGGGACCTTCTTCTTTAGTTAAGTCCCGTTCTAATTCGCCTAAAATACGTAAGCCATCGTCAAACTGCCTCTTTTCACCAAAGCTAGCTGCTTCGTCTAACAGCTCTTCATAATGTTTTCCACGTTCAACCACTTCTAAATTAAACGCTGCAGCGGTATGCTGCGGTCGTTTTTTTAAAGCTTGTTCAAAGAAAGCTTTCGCACTGAGGAGATCACCTTTAAGAGCCTTTGTCTCTCCCTCTTTCACCAATGCCTCCACATCGTTGTTCGCATGCGTTTCATACATATAAAAACTAACGCTAACAATAAGAACAATTAAAAAAGTAACCGCTGGGAGAAACCAAATGAGCTTTCTTGATTGAAGACCTGCCCTTGTTTGATCTACCTCTCCCTTTTCTACTTTGGAAATTTTCGCCCCACAATTAGAACAATAATGACTATCCTCATGTGTACTCGCTCCACATTTATGACAATACAATTTACACACCTGCTTTCGGAACATAACACTAGACATATATCTATATATCATTCATACGTTTCCGATCGCTAGTTTCGTGGGGGTGTTCGAAAATCCTTAAATGGTTTTTAAGGGTTATAGCCCCCCACCTCAACGCGTAGCGTAGGTGGGAGCTTTTAAATCAGGTAGAGTCGAGACTCCATCTGATTTCTCGATGTTTTAGCTTGCTGAAACGAGTTCGCTTTTACGCTATGACTAGTGCTAGTATCACAGCTTGACTTGATCACAGGCACACGACTATAATTCTTCTATTTTACTACCATCCTTTTTCATTCGATATAGTTTGTCGCCGTCATTCGAATTTGTAAAGTAAATCCATCCATTTTCACTTCTTAAATCGAGCGCACGAATATCTGCTATTTTCTTTTGATTTTTACCATTTAAATTCATACTCTTAATACTCGGTGTACCATAAATAACATACCCATCTTTTCCTAATTTTCCGGTATAGCTGTAGAGAATTTTATCCTCAACTATGCCAAAGGCTTCTACAATATCTTCACTAATACGTATTTTATTAGAACCATCTTTATTGATACGGTAAATTTGTCCGTGGGGCTCAGCACCTCGATCACTCATGTGGCGGTAAGTTTCACTTAAAAAATAAACATAATTCCCCACCACATAATGCTGACTAACACCATAAGGGTGTATCGGCGTCGTTCGCTCAGTTTCCATACAAGTTTTGAAAAAATTCGATTCGGTCCCCCAATACATAAAATGGCGTTCATCCGTCCGCGGTTTAAAATAATCATTCATTGAACGAGCCATAAAAACGGAAAATTGAACTCTATTTACGGTTTCGTCTGGTTTGAATGTCAAATCAGGATAGCCCAAAGTGACATTGTTAGCTGCTAAAGCTTGAATATCGTCATATGCCCAATGATTCTGATCGACATCCAAAAATGTCATCTCACTTTCGCCTGTAAGTTCAAACACGCTCGAAAGTATGTAAGCTATTTCTGCTCTAGTCACCTCTTGATTAGGTCGAAACTCATTATTTCTCATCAGTTGATCAAAATAACCGTTCTGTACTACCTTGTTTACAGCCTCATAGTGGCTATGATCTTTCGGCAAATTGATGAATTTCCTTTCTCGAGAGGGTTCAGCAAAAGGTAAAGGCAATCTACTGATCATGATGGCGACTTGCAAGCGATTCAATTTAGCATTAGGCCTAAACGTTTGATCTGGAAATCCGTTAATAATTTGTTTCGTCGTTAAATAATCAATCTCTTCTTTGGCCCAAAATTCATCACTAACATCGTTAAAAACCGTTTTAAAATGCGTTTTTTCAATAATATAAGCTTGCAACTGATTCAAAAGCAGCTTGATCAGCGCTTCTGGAACATATAATCGACCATTGTAAGTAAATAATTTTTCACCGAAGTCGATGAGTTCATCATTCACATAAATAGATTTTTCGTTATACGATAACGCCAATGATTTTTTATAGTGGCTATCATGCGCTTCCCGTTCTCCGATGGCTCGTTGTACTAAGCGAACGGTGTCTGCATACCGTTGGTTGCGATCTCCCTTTAAAATGACGGTGGTATACTGCTGATCACCATGATGAGCAAAACTAACGAGAGTATGACGGGAAGCACTCGTAAACCCTGTTTTTCCTCCGGTAATCATGGGTGAATAATTGCTCGTTTCGTTTCTTATTTGCTGATTGGTCGCTGTCCACGTTCTTGTTACGGAATTACCATTCCTTTGTTTATATGTAATCGTGTACCTTGGCGTTGATACAAAAGGAAAAAACTCATCGTACTTTGACGCTTCATAAGCAATTTTTGCTAGATCAATGGCTGTAGTATGTTGTTTCGGGTCATGGTACCCGTGTGGATTAACAAAATTCGTGTTGGTTGCACCAATTTCTTTTGCTTTCTTATTCATTAATTTTACAAATTCTTTTTCTGAACCGGCAACATGCGCCGCAACGGCAACAGCTGCATCATTACCCGATGGAATCATCATCGCATAAATCAACTGCCTTAATGTTAATTGGTCACCTGGTTGAATATGTGCTCTAGAACTGTCACCGGGAATATTCCTCACTTCCTCAGAAACCGTTACTAATTGATTTAAATCGCTCGTTTCTATCGCAATTAACGCAGTCATTATCTTCGTCGTGCTCGCTGGATACAGCTTTTTGTGACCGTTTTTTGAAAACATAACATTTTCAGCACCGTTCTCGATGATCGCTGCAGCATGAGCGTATACCGTTTCTTCAAACGTAAGCGTAGGCACCTCTGATCTTAGTTGTATTTGGGGTAAAGTTTCATTGATTTTAATGGAAGGTTGACCGATTAAAGAAAAAGTAACATGATACCGATCTTCAACAGTTTGAATTTCCCCGTTTAACATTTGCAAAACATCATCGAACGGAACGTAATTTTTACCTTCCTTTGTGATCAAAGGATTTTCAGCTAGCACTTCTTCATTATTAAACTGAATAAAAAATGGTTCCACATAAGCTTCCGTTAAACTTGCAGCATGTCCATGTGAAATAGTTCCTAAAAAAAATGGAGCAAACAAAAAGATTGCAAACAAAACGATCCTCATACTTCGACTCGTCAACACCATATGTAACCTCCTAGTAAAATTGTCCATAATACTTATGAAAAATCTCAGGAGGATATACCTAGAAAAATTGGCTTTCAGGACAGATCCCTCTATAAATAACAAAAATTGACCATCAAAATCATTTGCATTTTGATGGTCAATTCGTATTACATTTTTATTGTTTCCGAAACGTAACGGAACCCGTTAGAATCAAACCCGCTCATCTTTCTTAAATGTCTCGAGTAATAACCTTAATCGTTCAATTTCTAGATCTGTTAGTTCTTCTACTCTATCCAATTCTTTTTTTATATACTCCACCGTTGGATTGTTTTCTTCATCGTTACCTTTTAGAAAATAGGTGGCCACTGAGCTAGTGACTAAGCCGATTAAGCCAATTCCAAACACCATCAAAATAATAGCGATTAGTCGTCCTACAACTGTTTCAGGAGATATATCCCCGTATCCCACCGTTGTTGCGGTAACGATCGCCCACCAGACCGCATCTGTATACGTTACGATACTAGGCTCAATTATTCTAATTGGAATAGCGGAAATAAAGATAACCACGAATAATACGACGATTACCTTATCCAAATTGTTCGTTCTCAAAATCGCATAAACTGGTTTGAAATAGTGATTTAAAATCGCTAATGCCCGCAAAACTCTAAATAGACGAGCTATCCGAGCTAATCTAAATATACTATCCAATGGAATGATAGCGATAATATCTAATGGGTACTTTTTAATGTATTCCTTTTTTTGTTCCGTTTTAATAAAACGAATCGTTACATCCATTACAAAAAATAGCCAAATAACTAAATCGATCGTATTTACATACTCATGAGTGCTCCAAATGGTGATCACTGAAATCACTGCCAAAATAGCCATCATGATTTCATAGGCTAAAGCAGCTTTTGATTTCTTGAGATCCGTTTCTTCTTCATTCATGACTTTTTCTATCGCCATTTTATCAACTCCGGTTTTTGGCAAAATGATACTTTCAGATAATTACTCGTCTTATTTTCAGACAATTACTCGTCTATCATTAGTATTGGATCGGCATCTTATCACCTAAAAAAATCCAATGTTATTAAAAAAGCAACAAATGTTTCTGATTTCTGAAAGAAGTCTTTGTAAAAAAACGATCCACTATTAGCATGACAATTTCATAAAGCTTTATGTAATAATTAGCAGCAATCACTACTTTTGTGTGAAAAAAGGCGGATGATTTCGTGAACGAGCCTCTGAGATTCGAGAGAAGGTCAAAACGAAGAGAAGGAAATCATTCCCCTTTTTCCTATTTGATGGTGACGATTAATCGTCATGACGGTTTTTTATAAAAAAAGAAATGCTCGGTCGATTTTCTTGAGTGAGCCTCTAAAATTCGTTAGAATGTGCTCCTGCGGTTACTCGTCGCAAAGCTGCACGATGATTTGACAAAGAAGGATCACAAGTCAGTAACTTTACAGTGAAGCGAGAGAAATCGCCAGCATTTACATTCTAGATAGTGACGTCGCTACGTCATGGTGGTTTTGTATGTAAAAAAGTTGGTTAGTTGGAAAGTTGGAAAAGATAAACCTGACTTTTACATATTAGGTGGTGACGGCATCAGGGTTTTGTATATTTGTATAATATTTAGGTCCTTTGAAAAACATAAATTGAATGTGATTTTAGGAGGTCCTTAAATGAACAAAAACATACTAACGTTACTTCTTACCTTTTTATTATTTGCGGGTTGTAATGCCCAAAATGACAATATAACTGATCAAGGGATGAATCCGAATGAACAAAATGAGATCGTTTATGAGCAAAATTCTATTGGCAACTTTGGGGCTCAAGTCAGAAACCATTTTGACGACCAAGGTAGAAACTTCCCCGATGTTGTTGACCATTGGGCACAAAGCGAAATCGCCTATATCAGTAATAGAGATATCATTCAAGGTTATTTAAATGGTAGGTTTGGTCCAGATGACCAAATCAGAAGAAATCATGCGGCTTTAATGTTGCAACGTGAATTGAATTTTGACACGGCTAATCGCCCTAATCCAAACTTTATTGATATAAGTGTTGACCACCCTGAATATGAAGTTATTGCTACATTGGCTGATGAAGGAATATTTAGAGGTAATAATGGACGCTTTAATCCCAATGCGCCAATAACCCGTGCAGAAACAGCTGCGATTTTACAACGGGCCTTTAACTTGGAAGGAACTGGCGATTTTGAATTTCGGGATGTATCTACTGACTATTGGGGGCATCAGGTTATTCAATCATTATTAGCCCATCAAATAACGAGAGGATATGGCGATCGTTCTTTCAGACCTACCTCTAACATATCGAGAGCTGAATTTTCTGTTTTCATGGCTCGTGTACTGAATGATGATTTTAAAATTCCATTAGAAGACCCTCAAGAGGAAGAAATAATCGACGACGAAGAAAAAGATCGAGAAGAATTAACTGTCCATTTTCTTGATGTAGGTCAAGGTGATTCGTCTGTCATCCATTTACCAAATGGAAAAGTAATTTTGGTCGATGCTGGTACTCAAACCGCAGGACAAAAAGTGGTCGCCTATTTAAAACAAGCTGGGATTAGCTCGATTGACTTAGTCGTGGCCACCCACGCTCACGCTGATCACATTGGCGGATTACTACCTATTTTTGAAGAGTTCGATGTAAAACAAGTATTAGATAGTGGACGAACCCACACCACACAAACGTATATGAATTATTTAACTTCTATTGATGAAAAAGATATTCCTTTTGAAATTGCCGAAGTGGGCTCAGAAATAGACCTTGATCCTAACGTAAAAATAACTGTTTTAAATACAGGTTCTGAACAAAAAAGTTTAAACGATTCCTCTGTTTCTTTAAAAATTACGTATGATCAGGTGAACTTTCTCTTCACAGGAGATGCTGAAGAGTTATCTGAAGGTGAGATGGCAGCTGCATTTGACTTAACATCACAAATCCTTCACGCCGGACATCATGGGTCAAGAACATCTTCCACTCAACTTTTTTTAGATAACGTTCAACCTGAAGTTGCCATTTTATCGTTCGGGCAAGGAAATAGATATAATCACCCTCATAATGAGGTCATAGAACGGTTACGAGCAAATGGAGCAACGCTTTATGCAACTGCCGCTAACGGCGATATTATTGTCACATCTGATGGGTTAACATACGAAGTAAAAAATACTCCTTGGGACGGTACTGGTCATGAGGGCGGTTCTACAGGGGATGAAGATGACTATATTTTTCCAATCAACATTAACACCGCCAATGAAGAAGAGCTACAGCAAATTACTGGTGTAGGTCCCGTCATTGCAACCCGGATTATTGAATATCGAGAAACACACGGTGATTTTACTTCGATCGAACAAATTCAAAATGTCAGCGGCATTGGTCCCGCTACGTTCGAAGGCATGAAAGATGAAA
>SKSA01000147.1 GCA_007118195.1 Anaerobacillus sp.
CTCTGTGTCGACAGCCTTTTTTAAAACATACCCAGAGGCACCTGCCTTTAATGCTTTCTTTAAATAATCTTCCTCAGAAAACATTGTTAACATTAAAACTTTAATGTGAGGGTATTTTTCTTTTATTTGTCTCGTAGCTTCAATACCACCAATTCCCGGCATCGATATATCCATTAAAATAAGATTTGGCTCCAATGAAGATGCTTTTTCAACCGCTTCTTCACCACTAGAAACACTGCCGACAATTTCCCAGTCATCTACTTTTGATAGTAATAGTTGAATGCCAGAAAGTAACACTCCGTGATCATCAGCTAGCATAATTCTTGGTTTATCCATTCGTTTCATCTCCAATCACGATATCTTTGACATATATGGTTGTCCCGATACCTTCGTTAGATTCGATAGTAAGGTTTCCACCAATTGACTCAATCCTTTCTTGCATTCCTTTTAAGCCTAGATGATCTTTCGTTAGCTTACCATTTAATACCTGTTTCGCATTAAAACCAACACCATCATCTTCAATAATGACGGAAACAACTCCATTGACATGTTTTAATATAATGCTAATATTTTCAGCTTTCGCATGACGCGCTGCATTCGTTAACGCTTCTTGAATAACTCGGTAAATCGTTACTTCAATCAACGATAGTAATCTTAATTGTTCAAAGCCGATCACTTGAATATCAACATCAACATCATATTTTTTCATATATTCAACGACATATTTTTTTATCGCTGGAAGGAGACCGAGATCATCTAATACACTCGGCCTCAATGACCAAGAAATATAGTGGATTTCATCTAACGTTTTTTGTGATACTTCCTTTAAATCTACGATGTCTTGGTTCATTTTTTCAGAAATTGATTGTTCCTCTAGTAAAGTTAAACCGACAATAATGGAGGTAATTGATTGACTTGTCTCATCGTGAAGTTCTCTAGCAATACGCTTTCGTTCTTCTTCTTGGGCTGTAATCACTCTTTCAAGAAGCTTTACTCTTAATTCTTCTTTATATTTCACTTCTTTCCATAGTCTAGCATTTTCTGCGATAACGGAAAGCTGGCGTGCAAAGGAATAAATAAACTTTTTCGTCGTCTCATCAGGTTTATTACCGAAACAGACATTTATTTGTCCGATTTCTGTTTTTGCATTGATTGGCACATACAAATGCTTATCATGAAGAATTTTATTTTCCCGATAAAATAAGCAATTTTGACAAGCTTTATTATCTCCAACAACACAATTGTTTCTTCCTTTAAATGTAGAAATTCGTTCTTCAGCTAAGTTTAACTCGATAAAACAGCTATTTAAGTTTAACTCTTCCATTAAGCGTAAAGCAGTGCTCTCTATATGTTTATTAAAATTATCAAGATCAACCGAACTGACAGCCAGCAGATGGAGGAGTGAAAGTTCACTATTTCTTAACTGTAATACATTAAGATAATTATTATTTTCCTCTTTTTTCTGTCTTAACCTTTTAATCATCGTATCGACTTCTGTAGCAAGTAATCCAATTTCATCTTTTGAATTAATTTCTACTTTACAATCAAGATTTCCAGCACCCACCTTTTTACTTACGTTCATTAAATGAGTTAAGTCTCGATACATCACTTTCGTTAATATTAATGAAATAACAAAACCGATCATTCCAACAAGAATAGTTGAGAGGATAATCATCAATGTAATTTCATCAATTGTCTTGTAGATTTGCTTTTCATTTAAGCCGACACGGACAAACCCTGCTTCTCCCTCTATAATAGGGGCAATCACATCATGAATCGTTCCAACTTCCGACTCGAATGTCATTAGTTGATGTGATGGTAATTCTAAAGTTTTTTCAAATAAATTTTGTTTTATTAATTTATCTGACACCGTAAAATTAGATCCAAATGTATGGATCACCATATTTAAGTTTTTATCAACGAAAAAAATATACTCAATATCTGGATTATTTCTCATCGTATCTTGAATTAAATTATTTAGACTAACAATATCTTTTAAAATCGTATAGTCAGTTCCACGTGCGCTTAAATCACTGGCGATCGAAATAGCCCGCCGATCTAAATCTTCACTTAGTTTAACAACAAGAATTTCCCGTAAGATGATGGTTGACGTTAACGCCATTAAAAGAACAAGTCCTATCGTAATACCAAGTACCTTTGTTTTTACACTTTTATTTTTTAAAGAAATGAAAATTCGTTTAAAAAGACGTTTCATTGAAACTCTCCTAACTCAACTAGCATTTCTTTAATTGGTTCATATAATTTTTGATTTGGGTCTACAAAATTATCAATATTAAGCCTCCGAAGTGCCCATTGACCTTTTTCCTCTAAGTGCATCGATAAAACAACGTCAATTATTTTACTTTCTAATTCTTTATCAAGATTAGGACTTACAACAAAAGGAGAATTTCCAACATAAGGGCCTTCCTCAATTATTTTCACTTTATCGATGAACGGGTTATTGTCTCTCTCTAATTGATGATAAATATCACTATGAGTAGCACCACCATCAACTAATCCATTTGCTACTGCAAAAATTGTATTATCGTGACTATACGTAAAAAATGTGTTAGAAAAGAATTTGTTTAGTCTGTAACCAGCTTTTGAAATCTCATATTTTGGAACGAGAAATCCAGAATAAGATAATGGGTCTGATAAAGCGAAACTGTGAGACTCGAGATCTGCTAAAGATTCAAAATCACTATCTTTTCTTACGATCGTATATGATGTGAAAACTTGCTCCCCATTGCGAATAGGCATAGCTATACTTTTAAAAATCCCTGAATCGTTGCCGATAACCGCTAAATATGCACAAACAATGCCCGCATCAATTTCTCCACGTTGAAAGGCTTTTTTAATTTCAGAGTATGTGTGCTTTTGCACAATTTCGACTGGACGCCCAATTTCTTCTTCTAAATATTTAGCAAACTTATTGTACATTCGGTGTGTTTCTCTAATTGATAAAATTGAAGCAACCGCTAACTTAAATGTTTCTTCTTCACCTTTGAATACAATTTCTTCAGTATCAGCTGCTGATACTGCCTTCGCTAACGGAACAGCTTGTTTTTCTGTTTGCGAACAAGCAGTAGCTGTTAACAGTAACACCATAAAAATAATGCTTAATTTCAGTTGGCGAAAGCTCATAATTACTCCCCCTAATATATATATATCTACTACAAGTATATAGGAGTCATTAGGGGTTTCCCTGACAAAAATGCAACAGTTTTATGAAATATGAAAAAAGCTATGATTTACTCATAGCTTTTTCGACATTTCCCCTTATTATTTACGAGTTGAAATTTCTTCTTTAATGTTGAAAATAAAGGATTCGATTCCGACAGCTTCTGATTTTTGTTCTCCATATTTACGAACATTCACAGAATCGTCTTCTTGCTCTTTATCACCTAATACGAGGATGTAAGGTGTTTTTTGCATTTGGGCTTCACGGATTTTATAACCCATTTTTTCATTTCGAGTGTCAATATGAACACGAACATCAGCTTCTTGAAGCTTCGCCTTTACTTGTTTTGCATACTCAAGGTGAACGTCACTTACTGGAATGATTTCTACTTGAACAGGAGCAAGCCATGTTGGAAACGCTCCAGCAAAATGCTCAACTAAAATTCCGAAGAAACGATCAATCGATCCGTAAATTGCACGATGAATAACAACCGGTGGGACTTTATTGTTATTTTCGTCGACATACGTTAAATCAAACTTCTCTGGCATTTGGAAATCCACTTGGATCGTCGCACATTGGTGACTACGCTTTAAGGCATCTTTAATGTGGAAATCGATTTTCGGCCCGTAAAACGCACCATCGCCTTCATTTAATTGATAGTCTAACTCAAGGTCTACGAGTACGTTGCGAAGTGCTGTTTCAGCTTGATCCCAAAGTTTGTCGTCACCCATTGATTTTTCGGGACGAGTCGATAATTCTACAGAGTATTCGAAGCCGAACGTTGTATAAATCTTATCAATTAAGTGGAAAACTTCTTTAATTTCACTTTCAATTTGCTCCGGTGTCGCAAAAATGTGAGCATCATCCTGTGTAAACGTACGAACGCGAATCATACCGTTTAAGGCACCACTTAATTCATGCCGATGAACTTGTCCAAACTCTGCCATACGAATTGGCAGGTCACGATAAGAGTGTAGCTCATTTTTGAAAATCATCATATGACCTGGGCAGTTCATCGGCTTCATCGCAAATTTCGTGTTGTCTACTTCTGAGAAATACATATTCTCATGGTAATGATCCCAGTGACCTGATTTCTCCCAAAGACGTTGGTTCATCATAAACGGTGTACGCACTTCATCGTAACCGGCTTTACGTTGCAATTCTCTAGAAAAGTTTTCTAACTCCGTACGAACGATTTGCCCTTTCGGTAAGTAAAATGGCATCCCTGGAGACTCTTCAGAAAACATAAATAGTTGTAATTCTTTTCCTAATTTACGATGGTCACGCTTTTGTGCTTCCTCGATAAAGTGTAAATATTCATCTAACTCCCCTTGTTTCGGGAAAGCTGTACCGTAAATTCTTTGTAACATTTGGTTGTCGCTATCACCACGCCAATAAGCACCTGCAATGCTCATCAGTTTAAATGCTTTAATTTTACTAGTTGACGGAAGATGTGGGCCACGGCAAAGATCGAAAAATTCGCCTTGTTCATAAATCGAAATTTCTTCTCCTTCTGGAAGCTCACGAATTAATTCTAGCTTTAAATGATCATCAAGTTCTTCGTAAATACGTAACGCTTCTTCACGAACAACGACTTTACGTTCGATTTTAAAATTTTCGTTAATAATTTTTTTCATTTCTTTTTCGATCGCTGGTAAATCTTCTGGCGTTAAATTGTGCTCCATATCAATGTCATAATAGAAACCATTTTCAATGACTGGACCAATGCCAAGCTTTACATCAGGGTAAAGTCGTTTCAATGCTTGCGCCATTAAGTGAGCAGTGCTGTGACGATAAACTTCTAAACCTTCTTTTGAATCAAGAGTAACAATTTCAACTGCTGCATCTTCAGTAATTGGTAACAGAAGATCAACCACTTTATCGTTCACTTTCCCTGCTACCGCTTTTTTCTTTAACCCTGGACTAATTGAAGCAGCTATGTCTTCAGTTGTAACTCCTTTATCGTACTCCCTAATTGCTCCATCTGGGAACGTAATTTTAATTTGTTCCATTTTAAAACACTCCTCTTTCTAAAATTATTTCATACAAAACCACCATGACGATGCA
>SKSA01000130.1 GCA_007118195.1 Anaerobacillus sp.
AATAAAAAAAACGGGAAAAATGCGCCTCAGAGACGTTTCTCCCGTTTTCTTCATTCGAAACAAAGTTTACTGAAAACTTAATAAAATATTAGAACTAGAATAAATCCAATCGTCACCGAACACACACTAGTAATAAGTCCAGGGGTCATGAAGCTGTGGTTAAAGACATATTTACCAATTTTCGTAGACCCTGTTTGGTCCATATTGATGGCTGCAAGTAATGGTCCATAGTTTGGCATAAAGAAGTAACCATTTACAGCTGGGAACATAGCGATTAAAAATAATGGTGAAATTCCTAAGCTTACCCCTAATGGCATTAAGGCACGAACGGTAGCGGCTTGAGAATTTAACAACACTGATAAGATAAATAGAGCGAATGCAAATATCCAAGGAGCAGCCATTACTGCATATTGAATCTGGTCTTGAATCACTTCAATATTTGCCCGGAAGAATGTATCTCCCATCCAAGCGACTCCGAAAATAGCGACAACAGCGACGACACCAGCTCTAAACACGTTTCCTGTTACAATTTTCTCCACATTTGCTTTACATACTAAGATCATAATCGCTGCCACAGTTAACATGATAATTTGAATCGCGTAAGGCATTGATAATTGAGTGATTTCTCCATTGTTTTCGAATGTAGGTCGTAATTCTGGAAAACTCCCTAAAATAACAACGAGGATAGCCCCTAATAAAAATAAGTAAACAGCGATTTTTGACTGTTTCGTTACAGTACCTTTTTCTCTTTCTTGTTTCATAGGCATGAGGCCATTTGTCAGGCGACGCTGATACTCAGGATCATCCTCAAGCTCAAAACCTCTCTTACGAATGATGAAAGAAGTAATCATAATTCCTAGAAACGTTGCTGGAATTGTAATCGAAAGGATTTGTAATAATGTAATCTCAAATGGTGCTAGTATCGCGAGTAGCGCTACCGTTGCCGCTGAAATAGGACTCGCGGTAATCGCCTGTTGCGATGCAATCACAGCAATTGAAAGAGGCCGCTCAGGTCGGACCTTCGATTCTTGAGCAACTTCAGATATAACCGGTAAAAGGCTGTACGCCACATGGCCGGTCCCGGCAAAAAAAGTAAATAAGTAAGTGGTTATTGGCGCCATAAAGGTAATTCGGTTCGGATTTTTTCGAAGCATTTTCTCTGCTAACGAAACAAGGAAGTTTAATCCCCCTGATGCTTGTAATGCTCCTGCAGCCGTAATAACTGCTAAAATCATTAACATTACATCGATCGGTGGAGCGGTAGGCTGTAATTGAAAACCAAAAGTTAAAATAGCTAAACCAACACCACCCATGACACCTAAACCAACACCACCAATTCTAGCGCCTATTAAAATACATGCTAAAACAATAATGAATTGTACCCAAATCATGAATTTCTCCTCCGTTAATTAATTAAAGTGATAAAGAGTATATCACCTTATTATACAGATTTTATTTTATTAGTAAACTGATTTGTGAACATAATCACAATATTGTTAAATTGATGCCGTTTTCATTAATTTGGAGGAGAAACGATAAAAATCGACAAAATTCGGGTGGTCACAGTGACATAACTCGGGGAGTGACAGGCACCTATCACATCTTTATAATTAAAGTGAATGTAGGGGAAAAGGGGGATTTTTTGTATGAGAAAATATATCATTTTTTCAATCGCTATGTTTGTCATCTTTATAAGCAGTGCTTGCACCGTGAATAAAGAAGAATCAATCATACAAATTAGTCAAGAAGTATCAGAAACAAGTCCAATCGATCAGAAAATAGAAGAAGAGGAGATATTAAAATTTGCGATTCTTTCGAATGTCTCGATTAAAGAAACATATCGGACACATTATGGTTTTGTTCGTTTAGTTGAAAAAACTTTAGGAAAGCCCGTCGAAATCATACAGAAAAAAACGTATGACGAGGTTTTGAAAGCTTTTGAAACTGGAGAAGTGGATTTAGGCTTTGTTTGTGGTTATTTATCAGTCTTAGGTGATGAAAAAGGAATTATGGATAAACTCGTTATGCCAATTGTAGGTGGGGAGAGGAAATATACTTCTTATATTATTACGAAAGATACTGAGGAAATCAATACACTATTTGATTTACAAGGCAAGAGCTTTGCTTTTTCCGATCCCTCATCTTTTTCAGGGTATTTAGTCCCGAAGCATTTGATTAAAACTGCAGGATTTGATTTTGACCAATTCTTTTCAAGCAGCTTCTTCACATATAGTCACGATCATTCTGTCGCCGCTGTTGCCAATGATCTTGTAGATGCAACCGCAGTTTACAGTACAAGCTATGAAAAATTAAAAAGTGAGAACAGTCCGTTAGTTAAAGAAACGAAAGTGATTGCTGAAGGACCTTATGTAGGGAATCACCCTATTGTTGTGAACCCAGAGATGGATGAATTCTTTAGAGAGGAACTGAAAGAAATCTTTTTAAATATGCATAACGATGAAGAAGGTAAAGCGGTGTTAAATCGACTAAATTATGATTATTTTGTAGAAGTTGATGAAGATTTATATTATCCGATTCTATCGATGATCAATGATTTGGGGAATAGCGATGACTAAACTACTACTAAAAAACCTAAGAAATACAAGTGTAAAAATGAAAGTTCTTGGTATTACACTAGGGCTTGTCTTATTAATGGGGATTACGAGCATATTTGTTGTAAGAGAGTCATTAGTAATAAAATTATCAGAAGATCTTGATCGGCGTGCGATTTCGATTGCTAGCGATTTATCGTCACGAACGACAGATTTTACGATTTTACACGACCTTTATAGTTTGCATAAATTACTACAACAAACCAAAAGTAATAATCCAGATATTGAATATATATTTATTCTCGATCATCAAGGAGAAGAAGTTCTCATTCATACATTAGGAAGTAAATATGATGTAACTCGCCAATTGATCGAATTTAATCATATTAACGAATTAGAAGAAAATGAGTATCAAATGGTGTCCTATCTATCGGAAAACGGGGTGATTCATGACGTTGTGGCTCCAATTTTAGATGGCGACGTCGGTTACGTGAGAGTCGGGCTAAATGAAAACCAGATTAAAGCGACCATCAATGACCTTAGTTTTATCATTATAATATCAACAACAGTTATATCTATTATCGGATTTATTATATCGTTTATTTTAACGAAAATTATTTATAAAGATTTATTAAAATTGATCAAAGTGAGTAAGGAAGTAGGAAAAGGGAATTTAAATACTAAGGTAGAAATTGAATCAAAAGATGAAATTGGTTTATTAGGTGAAGAGTTTAATACAATGATTGATCGCTTGAGGACAAAGAACGATGAAAATATGGCTTATTTACAAGAACTTCAAATGAGAAATAATGAGTTATCACTATTGCACCAGCTATCTGTAACTTTTTTAGATGGTGACAGCTTTCATAAACATCTTAATCATACGGCAAAAAAATTGAAGGAAGATTTAAACCTCCAATGCTGTTATATCGAAATTAGTTTAAATGACGAAAAAATTCAAACTTTTCACGGGAACGGTAGTGGAAATTGCGATAATTGTGTGGTTAACGGCGGGGCTAAATGCTTCGGTCCCGAAAATTATCATATTTTTCCTTTAGAGACGAGTAAACAAAATACAGGGAAAGTTTCAATTTGTTTCAAAGAAGATCCAGATGAAGTTACGCTTAAATTTATTAATTCATTTATTCGTCAACTATCTGTTATTGTAGAGAACGCGTTATTATGGCAAGAGATCAAATATAAAGAGGAATTACGCTTAAAACTACTAGAACGTGTCATTTCAGCGCAAGAAGAAGAACGAAAACGTATTGCTCGTGAGCTTCACGATGAAACGAGTCAGTCACTCGCTACGATTGTTCTTGGGGTTACGATGTTAGAAGAAACTGAACAAGATCAACAACTCCGAAATAAGTTAACAGATTTAAGGAAAATAACTGAAAAAACCATTGATGAAGTTCACTATCTATCATGGTCATTGAGACCAAGTGCTTTAGATGATTACGGCTTGTTACCAGCTATAAAAAAGTATGCTGAGGAATTTAAGAAAAAATATGATATAGAAGTGGATATTCAAGTAATCGGCTTTGAAGAAATTCGCCTTCCATCGGTTGTTGAAATCTCGATTTATCGGGTAATTCAAGAGGCATTAACGAATGCGGCGCGACACGCAGATGCTGAAAATATAAGTATTATTATAAAGCATGTAAAAAATGTGGTTAGTTTTATTATCGAGGATGATGGAAACGGTTTTAATGCTAAAGAAACGGTTAACAGAAAACTAACAAAAAATCACCTTGGATTAAAAGGAATGCAAGAACGAATAGAATCAATTGGTGGTCGTTTCTTCATTGAATCTAACCCAGGCATGGGGACTTCGATTTACGTAAATGATATAAAAATTGGTGGTGTTGATTATGAAAGTTAAAATCTTATTAGTTGATGATCATGACGCATTATTATCAGGAATAAAGCTCTGGTTGTCTCAAGTAGATGAATGGGAAGTAGTTGCTGAAGCTTCAAGTGGTGAGGAAGCGATTGAGTTAACAAGGTCACTTAAACCAGACTTAGTTTTAATGGATATTTCGATGCCGGGAATTGGTGGCATTGGCGCCTTAGAAAAAATAAAAGAAGATAACCCGAACGTAAAAGTATTAATGCTTACGATGCATTCTGAAGAAGAGTATTTAAAAAGAGCTTTAAGAAAAGGTGCATCAGGATTTGTGCTTAAGAAGGCAGCGCATACTGAACTCATTTCAGCTATTAATACGGTTCTTTCTGGGGAAACGTACATTTATCCATCTTTAACGAATCTTTTAATTAAAGGGTTTGTAGGGAAAGATGAGGAGGATAAAGAGGGACAAAGCTCAAAACGAAGCTTACTTAGTGAGCGAGAAGAAGAAGTCTTAAAATATATCGCATTAGGTTTTACGTATGGAGAAATTGCTAAGCAGTTGTTTGTAAGTATAAAAACAGTAGAAGCGTATAAAAGTAGAATATCTGAGAAGTTAAAGTTGAAGCGGAGGTCAGAGTTAGTAAGGTTCGCAATTGATGAAGGGTTAATTTCAATCAATGAATAATTGACAACCTAATTGAGTATATGTCAGGAAAACCCCTTATTTTTATATAGGGGTTTTCCCTATTATTTTATAGGATCTTCTCTACCGGGTATATGATTTTTACTACTAAAACCTTTCCTTCCAATATGAAATAATAAAGGTGTGATAAAAATCACACGATTTTTCATAGTGTCGAATTAAAACTCATTTTTAGCAGTGTTTAGAAGTTTAGGGGGAGCATTATGTTAACACAAAAAAAGAATGAGTCAAAAAAGGAAGGTGACAGGAATGTTTAAAAACATTAATAAGAAGTTATCATTAATTATTTTAGCAAGTGTATTCATAGGGATCGTCATCGCCGTTGTTGCCAATCAAGGAGCTAGTGCGACATCTGATGATAGTTTTTGTTTAAGTTGTCATGATGTACCTGAGTTTAAGGAAAATTTTGAAGCTACTCCACATGCACAAGTGGGTTGTATAAATTGTCATGGAGATGGCTTCATCAAAGATAAAGTTAAAGGTGCTTCTAAAGCATTTAGTACGATTACTGGACAGTTAGATCCGAATGATTACTCGGCAATAAAAGCAGAGGTGCCAAATGACCGGTGTTTATCTTGTCACAACATTGATAACATCAGCCGAGACCAAGGTGTTGTAACAATGCACGAAGGTTTTGTTACAGGCGAAAGTGACACTGCTTGTACATCATGTCATAATGTACAGTTTTTCCATGGAGATCTTGTTGGTTCTACAAAATCATCAGATGAGGCAACTGATGAAGGTGATGCAGTAGCTGAAGTTGTAGAAGTAACTGCAGACGTTTTATATAGCGATAGCTGTGCCAATTGTCATGGAGATGACTTACAAGGAGCAGTTTACGCTGAACCGATTTCAGGCATGCCGTATGCAAACCTATTAGATAAGCTTGAAGACGGTCATGGTGGAATTGATGAAGCTGAACATGCAGAACTGTTATCAGAGTGGATATCAAATTACGCAGGAGATGCAACTGAAGAAGATGGAGGAGCAGTATCAGTCGACCCAGAAGGTTTATATAGCGATAGCTGTGCAAATTGTCATGGTGACGACTTACAAGGAGCAGTTTACGCTGAACCGATTTCAGGAATGCCGTATGCAGACTTATTAGATAAGCTTGAAGACGGTCATGGTGGAATTGATGATACCGAAAGTGCAGAAAGTTTGTCACAATGGATTTCAGAACAATAAAAGATGAGTTAATAAAAGAATCTCTTACCTACTAAAGGTAGGAGATTTTTGGCGTACAAGCTGGTTTTAGGCTTATTTTAATTAATTGACACTAAAATGTCTGCACCCTATAAAGGAAATTTGAAATTTGAATGTTATCATTGACTATCAGAAAGTATTCAAGCCATCAGCTATGTTTGAAAGAAGGAGATAAATGATGAGAAAAGTGATGGGGTTTATTTTAGTTATGTTGTTAATAACTGCATGTAGTAGCGAGACCGAAGAACAAGATTATCAAAGGTACTCAACTAATTTTTTAGATTCTTTTGATACGGTAACTCAGGTTATAGGATATGCAAGTTCCGAAGAGGAGTTTTATGAGTATGCTCACGAAATCGAGAAACGTTTCTGGGAATTTCATAAGTTGTATGACAAGTATAATGAGTATGACGGCATTAATAATATTACGACGATCAATAACAACGCGGGCATTCAGCCGGTTGAGGTGGATCAGGAAATTATCGATATTATTCTCTTTTCGAAAGAGTGGTATGAACGGACTCATGGAAAAATGAATATAACACTAGGAAGTTTAATCGAAATTTGGGATAAAACAATGACGCTGGCATCAGATGAACCTGAACAAGCTACTTTGCCATCAATGGAGAAATTAAAAACGGCATCATTATATACAAACATTGATGATGTTATTGTTGATGAAGAAGTAATGACTGTATTTTTGGCAGAGGAGAATATGAGCTTAGACTTAGGGGCCATTGCAAAAGGGTATGCTGCTGAAATCGTAGGAAAGGAAATGATTGAAAAAGGTTTTACTTCAGGTGCTATTATTTCAGGTGGAAATTGGAAGGTGCTAGGGCCATCACAAGACACTGAGAGAAACCATTGGACAGTAGGGATTCAAAATCCTGAGAAACCATATGTTCTCAATGAGGAAGCTATATTAGAACGAGTGAAATTAGAGGAAAAATCACTAGACACAAGTGGCGATTATCAGAGGTTTGTGATGATTGAAGACATACGCGTCCACCATATTATTCATCCTGACACTTTAATGCCAGGAAATTATCATCGCGGTGTTACGGTATTAGCGAAAGACGCTGCAGTTACCGAATATTTAGCTACAGAACTGTTTTTATTATCTTATGAAGAGGGACGAGCTCTTATAGATAGTCTTGATGAAATCGAGGCACTTTGGGTAAGGGAGGACAACACCGTAAAAGCGACTGATGGAATGAAAGATAGATTGCAAAGATAATAAAAAAATTATATTAGAACGCACATTCGTTTGAACGGTTAGACGAAGTAGAAGAGTATGTAAAGAAAGTTGATTCAAAAGATCTATTTACCTACAAATGTAGCATATCGAAAACGGAAGTGTGGCTCATGGTGAGTTTTGGCGTGTTAGTTGGAAGTATAATATTCATTGATATGCAAATTATCTAGAGGAGATCTAAATGGATAACTATTACTTTTTTATTTACTTATTGTATGGTTTAGTTTTTATCGCTATGGGAATTTATGCTAGCGGAAAAAAAGAGGAAAGTGTCATTCACATCCCATTAGTAAAATCTTTGAAATACCTAGGTGCTTTTGGAGTTACGCACGGTTTATCAGAATGGGTCACAATGGTTGTGATTACTGATTTATATGCTGGACAGTATGTATACTTGTTTTACTTTAAGCAGCTTCTTAAAGCCATATCTTTTACCTTTCTGTTATATTTTGGTGTAAGCTTGCTATTTCAGAGGGAAAAGTATTGGCAATTTGTTAGAATGCTCCCGATTTTAATCCTTGTTATTGGCGGTACTGGAATGATGGTGCTTATTGTTCAATATGGTTGGAATTACCATATGGAACACCCGCAATACAACAGTGTTTTATTGCGATATTTTATGGGGTTACCAGGTGGGGTTATCGCGGCATGTGCATTGTATCGTCAGGCAATGCTGATGGATAAGAAAAGACTATACGATATACAAGTGAAATATAAACGGTTGGCAGTGATATTTTTATTTTATGGATTAGTTGATGGCTTTATCGTTAGGGAAATGGATTTTTTTCCAGCAAACGTCATTAATAATACGTTGTTTATGGAATGGTTTGGTTTTCCCGTTCAAATATTGAAGATCTTCATCGGAATAGGAATAGTTTATGTGCTCGTTCAGGTGATCAATACATTTGAATGGGAGCAAAAAGAAAGAATGAAAAAGCTTGAACAACAAAAAATTGCTTACGAAGAGCGGAAAAAGCTGGGGCTTGAAGTTCATGACAGTATTATTCAAAGTATGTATGCATCGACTTTAAAACTGAGATTTTTGTTAAGAAAAAACGACAATCATTCGCAGCAGGTAACGAAGACGTTGCAAGAAGTGATTACAGATTTAGGAGATGCAATTAGTAAAACAAGAGAATTTATATCTGAATCTACGATGGAGCAAGTAGAATTATCAGAGTTGCAAAATAGAATCAGGTCAATGGTAGAGAACTTTAATAGTAACTCTGGAGTAAGTATTCTGGTTTCATTAGACGATCTTGATTTTATTGCTAATGGGGAGCTGACTACAAAAGAGACAACTCAAATCTATTATATCGTGCAAGAAGCTGTTAACAATTCAATTAAACACTCCAAGGGTACGTTTACAAAAGTAACGTTAGAGTCAAAGTCAAATGCTCTTCATATCAAGGTAATTGATGACGGAGTTGGATTTTCTTTAGATGAGGTGAATCCACAAATTAATTTTGGAATTAAATCAATGAGCGAGCGGGCGGAGCAGATTGGTGGCACATTGAATATTCGAAATATAAAACTAGGAACTGAAGTTGAGCTTGTAATATTTTGGAGGTGATCAGCTTGAGTAATAGTGTAAAGGTATTTATTGTCGATGACCACGTTGTTGTTCGAAAAGGTTTAGAAATGTTTTTGGAAGCTGATGAAAAAATTAAAGTTTGTGGAGAAGCGGGTAATTTGAACGAAGCGATAGAGTTGATTGGTCATAAAAGACCTGATGTAGTTTTGCTTGACTTTAAATTACCTGATGGAGACGGGGTTACAGGGTGTCTAAAAATTAAAAACATGTATCCACATATCAAAGTAATTATCCTCACCGCTTTTGCCAATGAAAATAATCTCCTCGAAGCGAAAAGAGCGGGTGCAGAGGCATATTTGCTAAAAGATGTAGAATGTGATCAATTGACCTCAACAATTTTTTCAGTATATAACGATAACGGTATTTTAGGATCACGATTTATGGTGAATGCAAAAAAACAGAGAAATGAATTTAACTTAAGTAATAAGGAAATGACGATTTTAGATATGGTTTCGTTGGGGAAAGTCAATAAGGAAATTGCAGAAAGCATAAACGTTTCCGAAAAAACGGTGAGAAACTATATTTGTAAAATATTTAAAAAAATAAATGTCACAAACAGAACAGAAGCTGCTAGTTTCTGGCTTAGGCAAAAGGACGGACAGTTTTAATGAATATTGGACAAATGTCCTATAATGAAAATTCACATTTAAGACAAATTAAGGGACATTTGTCACCACCATAGTTTTACACAATCCATGCTATTCTTTAAATGTACTTAAATACTTAAAGAAATAAATGGAGGGGGAAGTTAAATGAAGAAGCTTTCTTTATTATTTTTAATGTTGGCAATGGCAATGGCGTTAACATTGACAGGATGTAGCGATAGTGAGGACACAACTGCTGATGAACCATCAGGAGAGGAACCAGTTGGTGAAGAGCCTGCAGGAGAAGAACCAGCTGATGAAGAGCCAGCAGGTGAAGAACCAGCTGATGCAACTGGCTATGACGATGGAAGATACAGAGGGATCTATGCAGATCGTGACCTTGAGCAAGTAGGTATTCAGTTTGAAATTGAGGACAATGTATTTACTGACGTAAGTTTCAGACAGTTAGCGCACGGAGGTAATGATTATCGTGCGATGGAAGAAGGCGAGCCAATGTACGCGTTAAAGCAGCTGTATGTCGAGGCTGCAGAGTACCTAGTAGGCAAGCCATTAGAAGCAGTTAATGATTTATATTCACCTGGAGACATTATCGATGACATTGATGGATTTAGTAGTGCAACGATTAGAGCGAACAAGATCGTTTCAGCCATTAATGATGGTTTGAATAGAGGCTTATACGTACCAGCGGGTGAATTTAGTAGAGAAATTGGTTCTTATGACGATGGAAGATACAGAGGAATTTACTCAGACCGTAGTCTTGAGCAAGTAGGTATTCAGTTTGAAATTGAGGACAACGTATTTACTGACGTAGGCTTCAGACAGTTAGCTCACGGTGGTAATGACTATCGTGGCATGGAAGAAGGCGAGCCGATGTATGCGTTAAAGCAGCTTTATGAAGAAGCAGCTGATTATTTAGTAGGAAAACCATTAGAAGCAGTCTTTGATCTACATTCACCAGGCGACATTATTGAAGATATTGATGGCTTTAGTAGCGCAACAATTAGATCAAATAAAATCTTTTCAGCGGTTATGGATGGTTTGAATAGAGGATTATACGTACCAGCGGGTGAATTTAGTACAGAAGTCGGTTCATATGATGATGGAAGATACAGAGGAACATATGGTGACCGTGACCTTGAGCAGGTTGGTGTTCAGTTTGAGATTGAAGATAACGTATTTACAAGCATTTCTTTCAGACAGTTAGCTCATGGTGGCAATGACTATCGTGGCATGGAAGAAGGCGAGCCAATGTATGCGTTAAAGCAATTATATGAAGAAGCGGCTGAATACTTAGTAGGTAAGCCATTAGAAGCAGTCTATGATTTGCATACACCAGGCGAGATTATCGATGATATCGATGGATTTAGTAGTGCAACGATTAGATCTAATAAGATCTTCTCGGCAATCATGGATGGTTTAAACAGAGGGCTTTATTAATAGTAAGCTAAGGTTTAGTATGATCAAAATTTAATTGATATTTAGTAACGCGATTTTCTTAAATAGGAAATCGCGTTATTTTTTGAAGGGCACGATCGAGCTGGTTCGTGGGAATCTCTCTAATGGAAGACGTTCAATTGAAGGGGCCAACGTGACTTCGTACGGATTTCCCAAAGTAAAACGTCACATATTATGTCACTGCTATTAAATCAAGTAGGAACGAAATGTTTTCTAACAATAAACAAGTTTTGGTAAAATAAAAGAATAATTAATAAAGGTACGTAATGAGTCATATTCAATATGAGGCAGAAGGATGAACAAATTAAAAGAGAAAAGCAAGTTGTACAATAATATAGATAGTATAACGGCTATTAAGAGGTTAACGGTGATCGTTACCTACCTCTTTAATCACATATCAATAGTTTATTAACATGTAGTTACCATGCACACGGTGTTTATCCACAATTTTATCCACATATCAACAGATTAGTTGGAAAATTCAGATATTATTAATATCGTTTAGAAAATGTCATTGATCAAGATATCTACTAGCTAACATTGAATGTAGTTATTTTGAATATATGTTTTATTTTAATAGTTTAATGAATTTCATAAACACGAGGTTTCTGATTTCGACAAAAACTAACAAAATTCGGAGAGTGACAGGCACCTCTCTAATAGTATACAATTCATTTTATAAACAAACTTTTTGGAGGCGCCATGTTTTTTTCGTTGCGAAATCGGCTATTTATTATTTTTACACTATTGTTAACGGTTCCATTTCTTGTTTTATCACTGATCATTCCTAGTTGGTTTACATCGGTTATCGAAGAGCAAACGAAGGATTATACTCTTGATATGATGGATCAATATTCTCTTTATATAGATTCAGTTACGGTTCAAGCAGAGGATTTAGGCAAGCAAGTCCTCGTAAATCAAACGACACAACAGTGGTTAAATTTGGAGAAGGATGATACGAGGACTACTCATGCAGAGCGTCATTTTATTAGAAACGAATTGAGATCGCGATTATCTTCCATGGTTTTAAATAATTCCAATACAATGTCAGTCTCTGTTTTTTTAAATGATGGTACTGGAATTTGGGTTAATCACCCCTTTTTAAATGAAGTAGGCTGGTTTAAAGAATTCTCGGAAAATAACCAACGGTGGTTAAAAGCGCATCCCGATGCTTATCAGCAACACTATGTGGTAGGCTATGTAAATAGTTATGTCATTCCCTTGTATAATATTTATACGTTAGAGCAATCAGGAGTGATTAAAGTCAATTTTCCTTCAACATTGTTGGAAACGGCCTTAAGAACGATCAAACTTGGGGAAAATGGCCGTGTCTATTTATTAAATAGTCAAAGAGAAAATGTATTGGCGGGAAATGTCCAAACGCCACAAAACGTTTTAGATTATAGCTTAGAAAAAATCATCAACGGTAAAGATGATAAAGGCATCATTGAAACTTTCTATAATGGTGAAGAATATCTCGTGTTTTTTCAAAAATTAACCGTCGGTGACTGGGTCTTATTTAGTGAAATTACGAAATCTGAATTATTTTTTCAAATCGACCAACTTCAAAAGAAGCTGTTATATACAAGTGCTATCATTTTTATTTTAACAATCATCGCTTCGTATTTATTTTCTACCACCATCGTTCGCCCTTTAGGAAAGTTAGCTAATGCTATGGGCTTTCTCGAACGAGGAGATTTTACAGGGGCAAAACGGGTGATGCCTTCCATTAAATCAGATAAAGGTGAAGTTGGTTACTTGATCAAAGTTTTCAATCAAACGGTTGACCGGTTGAACAACTTAATCAAAATAGAGTATGAATCAAATATTCGCCGTAAAGATGCAGAATATAAAGCTTTATTACTCCAAATCAACCCTCATTTTATGAATAATACCCTCGAAATTATTGGAGGGTTAGCTGCACAAGGGAAAAATAAGGATGTCATGAATGTAAGTGTATATTTAGGACGGATGATGAGATATTCCTTAAATACGCATAGTGATGTCGTAACATTAGGCGAAGAGATCAATTATATCCGTAATTTTACGGATATTTTAAAGGTAAGATATGAAGAGGATATTTCTATTGAGATCATCGAGGATCCGCAAACGAAATCGCTATCGATCATTAAATTTATCATCCAGCCACTTGTTGAAAATGCGGTAAAATATAGCTTTATTGATAATGGATTTGCTGAGATAAAAATCAATACCGAGAAGTATCATGATCAAATATTAATAAAAGTCGAAGATAATGGAATAGGGATGTCTGAAGAGGTCATTTCAGATCTAGTGAATGCGGATATAAATAATGAGTCAAATGATGTTTTAGCTAGTAAAGGGACGAGCATTGGCTTGAAGAATGTTCTAGGTAGATTGAAGTTATATTACGGTAAAGACTTTTCGTTTCATATTGATTCTGAAAAAAATAAAGGCACAAAAATTACATTGTGTATAAAAATTAGGGGGGATATACATGATGAACGTATTAATCATTGATGATGAAATTCAAATTCGTAAAGGGTTACGAATGAAAATTGATTGGGAAGAGGAAGGGTTCGAAATTGTCGCTGAAGCTTCAAATGGACAAGAAGCCCTTGAAAAATTAAAACATCAAAAGGTCGACATCGCCATTACAGATGTACGAATGCCAATCATGGATGGAATCGAATTTGTTAAACAATGTCATCTTGAATATCCCGATGTAAAAACTCTCGTCTTGTCAGGTTATTCTGATTTTGACTATGCGAAATCATCGATGCAAGCAGGAGTGAAGGATTACTTATTAAAGCCTGTTGCCCCTGATGAATTAGTTGAGGCACTGCAACGAATTCGTAAAGAAATTGTAGAAGAACAGGAAAAACAGATTGAAGCGGATCGTATGGTTCAGCTTGTTCATAACCAGTTAGAAGAAATGCGCGAACAGTATCTGCTTTATTTAGTAAAAGAGGAGTTTTCAGAGCTAAATATCGCTTTGGAAAGATTGCAACAGTTAAAGTTAGAAGAATTAGCAAATGAGAAAGTACGGGTACAGTTTGTAACGGTAGAAATTCGTGACTTAGAAAATAACGAAGAGGAGCTAAAAGAACTTTGGCTGCCTTTTAAAATGCTTTGCAAAGAAGTCGCCGAAGAAAATGAAGCAACCTATTCTTTTTATGATGCAAGCTATGGTAATATGATCCACTTTATTCAACGAGTCAATGCAGAACCGTTAACTCAAACATCGCGCTTTATTAAAAATTTACAAGCGAAAGTGAAGCAATTTTTGAATTTGGAATCGGTTGTCGGGATTGGGAAAGTTGTCACTGGACATACCGAGTTTAAAAACGGTTATATTTCCGCCTTACTTTCTTGGAGTCAAAGTCAGGTAGGGGCACATTCACAGGTAATAGAGGGAGCAGCGACGAATGAAGTGTTTGATTTTTCGGTTGATTTCGAAAAGCGATTAACCAACGCCATTGAAAATGTTAACCATAAAGCACTAAAAAAATACATGAATGAGATTTTAGGTAAAACAAATAATCAATCAATGTTGTCGTTTTCTTTCGTTGCCAATCGACTGTTATTTTTGTTAGGTTCACTAGCTAAAAAGTATGATATTGAGACGACGGAAATCAATAATATGATCTGGAATTGCCAGCAGAGTATATGGGAACTTAATTCTCAAAGTAAAGTGATTGAACAGCTCATTCATTTGGCACATTTAATTATTGAGAAGGTAAATGACGTGCGGTCTTCTTCGAGTGGGGCCCAGTTAGTAGAGAATGTGCGCCGTTTTTTGGACAGGCATTATGCTAGTGAAATTTCGCTTTCGACTTTATCAGAACAATTCCATATTAACAGTGCTTATTTATCTGAAATTTTTAAAACGCATGTCGGTCAAAATTTCAGCGATTATTTAAACCATTTGCGAATGGAAAATGGAAAGCAATTTTTGAAAGATCCTCAATTGAAAATTATCGATGTCGCTCATCTCGTCGGGTTCTCGAACTCAGGATATTTTAGTACCGTATTTAAAAAACAATTTGGTCAAACACCGGCTGAATATCGTAAATCGCTGCAATTGAGTGAATAAAATACAGATAATGTGGGGCAAAGGTTTTGTGAGTAGCTGGAGTGTTTTTATAATTACTACCACTTATCCTAGTGGTAGCAATTGTATATCCTCTTAACAACACTGCAATGAGAGAGGTGATTGTATGAATAAAAGGATCGTTTTCGTAATTCTTTCATTAATTGTGATTCTTTTTGCTGGATTAATACTATCTACTTTTAACATTTTCTCTAGCAACGAGGAAGATAAAGGTGAAGAGTTGGATGATGAGGAAAAAATCGAGCTCGTATTTTGGCGTAACGGTGGAAATCTAGCGTTTAATGAAGCATATGAGGAATTGGTTACTGCTTTTGAAGCAGCCCATCCGAATATTGTGATTAATATGCAGTCTGATCATTGGGCCCAAGAATATGAATTGCGGCTACGTACAGAATTGGCTGCAGGTAACCATCCCGATATTATGACCATTGACAGTCCCAACTTAGCTCTTTATGCAAACGCTGGAGCGTTATTATCATTAGATCACTACATGAAAGAAGCAGGTGACATTGAGGATATACTTGAACCTACTTTAGCTGGATTAACGTTTAAAGATGAAATTTTCCTCGCTCCTATCGTAGAATCGAGTATTGCCTTATATTATAATAAACATTTATTCGAAGAGGTTGGTATACCATTTCCATCACGAAACCCAGACGAGCCTTTGACGTGGGATGAGGTACTAGAGATAGCCCAAAAAATAAGCAATCACAAAACGGGAGTACATGGGATCGATCCGGCACAAGGATTTGGTGAAGGAGAAGGCCCTGCTTATTTTAAAATGCCCATCCTTTGGCAGTTTGGTGCAGATGTACTGAGTCCTGATGCTACAACAGCGGATGGCTATTTAAATTCTGAAGCAGCGTTAGAAGCATTGCAATTTTATCAAGATCTTTATCACAAACATCAAGTAGCTGCTTTTGAGTTGCCACCAGGTGCGATAGAAACGGATCAACTTGCAATGACTGTATTGGGCTCTTGGCACTTAGTAGAATTAGAAAGGTTTTCTGATTTTAAACTAGGCGAAGATTTTGGAGTTGCACCATTGCCTAAAGGCAAATACCAAGTGGCACCAAATGGAGGCTGGGCACTTGGTATTTCCTCTCAGTCTCAGTATCCTGACGAAGCTTGGGAATTCATTAAATTTGTAACAAGTTATGAGGGCTCTAAAAAGTTTGCAGAAATTACTGGTGAAATCCCTGCAAGATACTCAGTAGCCAATGATTTACCTGAACTAAATGAGTACCCTAAAAATATTTTTATACAACAAGGCCAAAGATACTCAAAGAATAGACCAGTAACTCCAGCCTATTCAGTAGTAAGTGATACAATTAAGACATTATTTGAGGAAGTTGGACTTGCCGGAAGAGATGTAAAAGAAGCAGCGGATGAAGCGGTGGAAAAAATAAATAGTGCTTTAAGTAAACAGAAATAGCGAACTCGTTTCAGCAAGCTGAAACATCGAGAAATCAGATGGAGTCTCGACTCCACCTGATTAAAAGTTCCCACCTACACTACGCGTTGAGGTGGGGGTCTATAACCCTTAAAACATTTAAGGATTAAGGTCTTTCAAAGGGCTGTCCCATAAGTGTCTGACACTTATGGGACAGCCCTTTATTTTGTATGTAAATACATTTATGCTGGCCGAGTTTTTCGAGCGAGCCTCTAAAATTCGTTAGAAGTTTACAGCGAAGCGAGAGAACTGGGCCAGCATTTACATTCTAGATGGTGACGTCGC
>SKSA01000168.1 GCA_007118195.1 Anaerobacillus sp.
ACTCACCACTCAAAACTAAAGCAGCGGCCCCAACGCGGTGGCAAGGCGCTCTTTGCTTTTGTGGAAAAAGGAACGCTTATCAAGTTGTTCGATCGTTAAACGTTCTGAAATAGAAATGTCATATTCCATGATGGCGATCACTTCTTTAATGAACTCACGATTAAAAATTAAACAGTTGATTTCGTGGTTAATATGGAAGCTACGGCGATCGACGTTAGCGGTGCCGATATCGCAAACCTCTTTATCGATAACAATGGTTTTGGCGTGATAAAACCCTTGATAATAACGGTACACTTCGCAACCAGCTTCAATGAGTGGCTGAAAATATGGAAACGCAGCTTCTTTGACTAAAGGGTGATCTCCTTGTTTCGGCACAATTAACTTCACATCAACGCCTCGCTTTGCTGCTTCTATTAATTGTGTTTTTATTTCATTTCCGGGAATGAAATAAGGAGTACCAATATAAATGGAAATCTTCGCTTCTTTTATCAACTTAAGAAACGCCCCTTCTAGAAACGCCCCATCTGAAGGAATTATTTTTAGCTGATGCAACCCTTTGGCCAATGGTGGATAATATTTCTTTTCAGATATTTTTTCTTTCGTAGCTACGCGCCAGTCTTGGAGAAATTGTCCTTGTAAATCTTGTACACCGTCGCCATGTAGGCGTAAATGAATATCGCGCCAATCCCCAAACTTAGGATCTCTTCCTAAATATTCGTCACCGACATTATAACCACCAATATAGCCAATCTGCCCGTCAATCACTGTAATTTTGCGGTGGTTTCTTCTATTTAATGTAAAAAACCAATACGGGAACTTTGGAGGATGAGAATGAGAAAAATGAACGCCAGCATTACGTAACTGTTTAATTGACTTTTTAGACAAATGGCATCCTACTCGATCAACGAGAAGTCTAACTGGAACACCTTCTTGCGCTTTTTCTTGAAGCGCCTTTAATACTTGTGTGCCGATATGGTCATCACGAAAAATATAAAACAACATATGAACATGGTGTTCAGCGTTATGAATATCATCAATAAGCTTTTTAAATAATTCATGTCCCGTCGTTAACAGCTCACATTGACCATTTCTCATTTCTTGCACATACCGTTTTGCTTCGCTTCGCTGCTTTTTGATTCCTAACTTAAAATCAATCGTCCCCCAAACGATTAGTAGTAGTAAGATGGCCAAAGTAATAAGTAGTACCAATGTATACGCCTCCTCTAAAAGCTTCGCTAAAAAGTAGTTTGTCCAATTACCAAAAAATGTAGTAAAGTATATGAAAAATATGTAGAAAAAAATTTTTTAAAAAATAATCGACTGAATGCTCATTCACTAAAGTTTTGTGTTATAATACAAATTAATTAGTATTTTCAGAATTTTGATAAAAAGGAGAGAATTCTAAAAGGATAATTAATTGTATTGAAAACTGTTGTTTACCACCAAATATTGAAGGGAGTTGTTGAAATGGATGGATTACTCTATGTTAACTGGGCATTATTTTTAATCGTTACTGGATATGCACTTTATTTATTTACTAACTTAGCAAAAACACGCTATGAATTTATTAAACTCGGGAAAAAGGCTGAGTGGAACAAAACAACAAAAGAACGAATTGACGAAGTAATCGTAAACGTCTTTGGACAAAAGAAGCTTATGAAAGATGCGAAAAGTGGTATTATTCATATTCTCCTCTTTTACGGGTTTCTTCTCGTACAGTTAGGTGCGATTGATTTAATTTGGAAAGGGTTAGCGACCGGATCTAATATTCCGTTAGGACCACTTTATCCAATTTTTACATTCTTCCAAGAGATTGTCGTCTTAATGATTATCGTTGCCGTTGTTTGGGCGTTTCACCGTCGTTACGTAGAAAAGCTAGGTCGTCTGAAGCGCAACTTTAAATCAGGTCTTGTCCTTATTTTTATCGGTGGACTAATGGTCTCGAAAATTTTCGGGAAAGCAATGGAGATTATTTGGCTAGATAAAACAGTGACGTGGGCAGAGCCTGTCGCTGGTAGTCTTGCAACACTAACTAGTGGAATCGGTGCGACAGCTGCCGGAGCATTATTTTTCGTATTTTGGTGGGCACATCTATTATTCTTATTAGCGTTTTTAGTGTACATCCCGCAATCGAAACACGCTCATTTAATCGCCGGCCCTGCAAACGTTTACTTAGGCAGAACGCATAAAGTTGGGCAATTATCTTCGATTAATTTTGAAGATGAAGACCAAGAAGTATTCGGGATTAATAAAATTGAAGACTTTAATCAAAAGCAGCTATTAGATTTATATGCCTGTGTCGAGTGTGGACGCTGTACAAGTATGTGTCCAGCCGCAGGAACTGGAAAAATGCTATCGCCAATGGACTTAATAGTGAGACTTCGTGACCATCTTACTGAGAAAGGTGCCGTTGTCACGTCTCGTAAACCGTGGTTACCGGCATTTGCTTTTAATAATACGAAAGCAAACCAATTAGCAATGCAAAGTGCTGGTGGGCAAGAAGCAGCAGCAGGTTATGACGTTTCAATGATTGGAGATGTTATTACCGAAGAAGAGATTTGGGCATGTACAACATGTCGTAATTGTGAGGATCAATGTCCAGTAATGAATGAGCACGTGGATAAGATCATCGATATGCGCCGTTACTTAGTTCTTACGGAAGGTAAGCTTGATGCTGATGCACAGCGTGCAATTACGAATATTGAACGTCAAGGAAACCCTTGGGGAATTAACCGCAAAGAGCGTGAAAAATGGAAGTCGATGCGCGATGATATTGAAGTACCAACAGTGAAAGAAATGGAAAAAAGAGGCGAAGAAATTGAATATTTATTCTTTGTTGGCTCCATGGGTGCTTTCGATAACCGCAGTCAAAAAGTAGCACAATCTTTTGCAAGGGTAATGAATGAAGCTGGAATTAAGTTTGCTGTTCTCGGTAATAAAGAGAAAAACTCAGGAGACACGCCACGTCGAATTGGTAATGAATTTTTATTCCAAGAATTGGTGACGTCAAACATTGAGTTATTCCAAAAGCATAACATTAAAAAAATCGTTACGATCGATCCACACACATATAATACGTTTAAAAATGAGTATCCTGAATTTGGCTTAGAAGCAGAAGTTTATCACCATACAGAGCTTCTAGCACAGTGGGTCAAAGAAGGTCGATTAAAACCACAATTTGAAGTCAATGAAACGATTACTTTCCATGACTCTTGTTATTTAGGAAGATATAACGAAGTTTATGAAGCACCACGAGACGTTTTACGTGCGATCCCTGGAGTGAAATTAGTAGAAATGGAACGCAACCGTGAAGATGGCATGTGCTGTGGAGCTGGTGGTGGCTTAATGTGGATGGAAGAGCACGTTGGAACGAGAGTGAACGTTGCTCGTACAGAGCAAGCGCTCGACGTCAATCCAACCGTAATCGGAAGTGGCTGTCCATACTGTTTAACGATGTTAAGTGATGGAACAAAAGCAAAAGAAGTAGATGAAACGATCCAAACATTAGACGTCGTTGAAATTCTTGAAAAATCGTTAATAAAGAAAGCAGAGAAAGTCGAAGCGTAAAGCAAAGGTTAAAATAAAAAAAAATTAGTAGTTTCTTAAAAAGTAATAGAAAGAAAATTAAAAATATTGTAAAATTAATTTAAATAGACTGACTCGATGGGAATGGCCTTAAACCTTACGAAAGATATTAAGAATTTTTTCAGTTAATTGAGTGAATTTCATAATTACCTAAATTGGGCCATATCAAACTAGATTTAGTTGCGAGCGACTTAACGCAACTGCTTATAGATACTTAATGGCGATAATATTGAATGATGAAATTCATTAAATTATTAATAGATTACGTGATTAAGGTAATAAGCCATTCCTCAGTCGCTATTAATCCTGAGGGAAAATTGGTTATTTATGCCCATAAACCGAGCGAGCGTTCAATCGAGGGGGCTAAAACATAAAGGGGGAAGTAAAAATGACGCAAACTGTAATTGTCAGCGGAGCAAGAACACCATTTGGAAAATTTGGAGGGAGCCTAAGCCAATTAAAAGCGGTAGAGCTAGGGGGTATCGCTATTAAAGAAGCTATATCGCGAGCAAATGTAAACGCTTCAGAGGTTGATGAATGTATTTTAGGGATGGTTCTTCAAGGTGGTCAAGGACAAATCCCGTCACGCCAAGCAGCAAATTTAGCAGGTTTACCTTGGAGTGTTCGTACGGAAACGATTAATAAAGTTTGTGCTTCAGGAATGAGAAGTATTACTCTCGGTGATCAGATCATTCGTACGCAAGATGCTGAAGTCGTAGTCGCAGGTGGAATGGAATCAATGAGTAACGCACCTTACTTTATGTCAAAAGCCCGTTTCGGTCTTCGTATGGGTGATGGCAAAGTTCATGACTTAATGGTTCATGATGGTCTTACTTGTACATTTAAAGGCGTTCATATGGGTTCTTACGGCAACGGAGTGGCAAGTGAGTTAGAGCTTACGAGAGAACAGCAAGATGAGTGGGCGCTTCAAAGTCACAAAAAAGCGGTTGCCGCGATCGAGGCAGGACGCTTTACGGATGAGATCGTACCGGTCGAAGTTCCTGTAAGAAAAGGAAATCCAATCGTCGTTTCTCAAGATGAGTCTCCTCGCGGCGATACATCGATTGAAAGACTATCAAAGCTTGGTTCTGTATTTGATGCAAACGGAACGATCACGGCAGGAAACGCACCAGGCGTAAATGACGGTGCATGTGCAGTTGTACTGATGAGCGAAGAGCGCGCGAAAAAAGAAGGGAAAGATGTTCTAGCGACAATTGTCGGTCATACCGCTTTAGCGATTGAGCCAGAAAATTTCCCGAAAACACCAGGCCTTGTCATTAATCAACTATTAGAGAAAACAGGGAAGTCCATTGAAGAAATCGATTTATTCGAAGTCAACGAAGCTTTCGCAGCCGTTGCTCTAGCAAGTGGAAAAATCGCCGGCTTAGATCCAGAGAAAGTTAATGTCAATGGCGGTGCCGTAGCATTAGGACACCCAATCGGTGCGAGTGGCACAAGAATTATTTTAACATTAGCTTATGAATTAAAACGTCGTGGCGGCGGCTTAGGAATTGCTTCTATTTGTAGCGGCGGTGGGCAAGGCGACGCAGTGATGATTCAAGTTTAAGAGTAGTGTTGAGTTTTGAGTGAAGAGTTATGAGTGGTAGTTTTGAGTGAAGAGTGAAGAGTGAAGAGTG
>SKSA01000118.1 GCA_007118195.1 Anaerobacillus sp.
ACATCCGTAAAGTTGGAAATTTTCGGATAGCGTATCACTGCAATATCAATGTCCTTTGTTTGATCTTCGTCAGCCTTATATTGATCGAGAATGACCGAATCTTCCGCTTCGATATTTAAGTTTGATAAATAAGGGATCACTCCAAGAACTGGCTTGCCCGTATACTGTTCAAACCATGTTAATCCTGGTTCTAAAAGTTTAATATCACCATGGAATTTATTGATGATCACACCAATCACTCGATCACGATCTTCACAAGACAACAGCTGTAGTGTTCCTACTAAGCTAGCAAAAACGCCCCCTTTATCAATATCACCAACAAGAATTACCGGTGCATCTGCAATGTTAGCCACGCGCATATTCACAAGTTCACGATCATTTAAGTTCACTTCTGCTGGGCTACCCGCCCCCTCAATGACGATTCGTTCATATTGATTCGATAAAGAGCTGAGTGCTTCTTCAATAAGCTGTAACCCTTGATAAAAAAACTCTTTTCGATATTCGCCTGCTTGCATATTTCTGTACGGCTTGCCATGAACGACAATTTGCGACTCATTTTCACGATTCGGTTTGATTAAAATCGGATTCATATCCGTAGTTGCAATCACACCGGCAGCCTCGGCCTGAACCCCTTGGGCCCTCCCTATTTCTTTACCGTCAATCGTAATGTAAGAATTTAAAGCCATGTTTTGTGATTTGAATGGGGAAGTTCTGTATCCATCTTGTGAAAATATTCTACAAAAGGCAGTTACTAATACACTTTTCCCTGAATCTGAATGAGTACCTTGGATCATAAGAGGTAGAGCTTTACGCATATACATTTTTCTCCTTACATTTTTGTATCCAGTTTTCTACCATTTGAGGACAAGAGGCAAAATGAAAATGTGTGTAACCCGCAACTAGATTTAGAGCCATATATCCTTCAGAAGTGACGCCACGCATCCCTTTTGTTTCATATGCAAAAGGAATTTCTTTTTTGGAATGAAAAGTAGAATAGTGAAACTCATGTCCTTTCGCTTTAATCCCATTTAATAAAAGGAAGTTCCCATCTTTCCCACTAATCTCACGATAGCCAAGAGCAGCTAGTTTAGTTTGCATTTCTACTTTTCCAGGAATGATTCCGACCATTTCATACTCTTTTTGATTCGTTGTTACTATCGCTTCGGTTAAATACATAAACCCTCCACATTCAGCTAAGGTGGGCATTCCCGCTTCAATCGCTACCTTGATCGATTCTTTTACTTCATTTTCTTTTGCAAGATTATCGACAAATTCTTCCGGAAAGCCTCCACCAAGGTATAAACCATCGACATTTGCTGGTAATACCTCACCTGCCAAAGGAGAAAAATAAATGAGCTCTGCTCCGTGTGCTTCTAGCAACTCTAAGTTTTCTTGATAATAAAAGTTAAATGCGGCATCCTTCGCAACAGCGATACGACAAGTTGTCTCTGCTTTTTTTTGAAAGAGTGAGAGAGTATCATCCATTTCTAAAGGATCTGTTTTAGAGAGCTCAAGCAAGTGTTCAATATTGATGGTTTCAAGAATTAAGTCACCTAAACGATCAAAAAATCCGTCAAGCTCACCTCGTTCAATCGATGGAATTAATCCTAGGTGTCTTTCTGGAATTTCAATATCGATTTCACGCTGTAAATAACCGATCACCGGAACTTGACACTCTTGTTCAATCGCGGTTTTTACAAGCTGAAAATGCCCCTCACTACCTACACGATTGGCAATGACACCTACTACGTTCACCTCTTCAGATAAACACTGAAATCCTTTGACAATGGCTGCTGCACTGCGAGCCATACTTGCACAATTAACGACAAGGATGACTGGGCTATTGGTAACAACACTAATATCGGCGGTGCTTCCTTTATCGCTCCTTGGATCTTTCCCATCATAAAAGCCCATCACCCCTTCTATAATGGATATATCCGCTCCTATGCTTCCGTTCTTTAGTATCCCTTTCACGATTTCTTCATTTAACATCCAACTATCGAGATTTCGTGATGTTCTTTTTGTGACAGCCGTATGATAAGTAGGATCAATATAATCAGGACCACATTTAAATCCTTGAACAACCAACCCCTTTTTTTTCAATGCCGCCATTAACCCAATCGTTATCGTCGTTTTTCCTACTCCGCTATCAGTTCCTGCGATGACGATGCGTCGTTCTGTCATTTTATTGCCCCCTTTCTAAATAAAAATGCACCTCTGGCAAAGAAGAGGTGCATTAAAATACATTTGGATACAAAAGTATACAAGTGATTCAGCACGTCTACCTATAGCCCGTAAGTATTCGTTGTTACAAAATAAGGCAGGTCTCCTGACTTAGGTTCTTCACTTTTATTGCGTCTTCCCAGAATGTTGCTCTAGTGACTTCTTTGCAATGAAGCTCCCCATTACAGTGGCGGGAACCGTGACGGATTTTCACCGTCTTCCCTTTTAAACGTTTCCTATAAAGGTCACGTACCTTTTTGTGATATTTAGTTTTTCCTACAAAAAATTCATGATCGTCAACTGACTATCACCATCTATCCTGTAAAAAGGTAGACGCTAAACCTAATAAAGGCGGTGGAGCAGAGTTACTTCATCGTTTTTACTTCTTTGCAACGGCGCTCCGTCCCCTTTTCCATACAAAAAATCCTTAACACGAAGTTAAGGATGGAGAATACATATATTTACAGTTTGAAAATAAAACTATAACATCATGAATTCTATCCTTCCCTCCGAAGAATAATAAAAACAACTTTAAAAGCAGGTTTCCTGGCTTACGCTTCTACTTACTCTTGCTTCCTTCCCGACATTATGGTCAGTGGATTTTTGCAATTTCATCAGCGCTTACAGTAGCGGGGGCTGCATCGGTTTCTCACCGATTTCCCTATTATCTCAATACTATTTAGTATTAAGCACTTTTAAACTTAAATATTTAATTTTCTAAATTCATTAAACATCATTACATCTACTTTTGCAAGGGCTTTCCCGAAAATTGTCGTATATTTCGGGGGGGCTTTTCGAGAAAAGCGCTAGCACCTTGGTCAGTTAAGCTACTTGATCGACTGAAATTTAACATTGAACATTTATGATTATAGCTTTTAGGGGAAATAATAAAAAAAATTAAATGGAGGTGTTAATGATGGACAAAGGTTACCAAATAGCAAATCTTTCCGAGCAGGAGAAAGAAAAATTGTCTAAAGTAGAGCAAGAATTAGGAAAAGTCCTAATCGCTTGGGATAAAGATGATGTAATGGATGAAAATAAATATCAATAAAGGATTAAATGCAAAAAAGGAATCATCTTTAAACAATAACAGAAACCCTTGTATCCCAAGGGTTTTTGTTAAAGAAGATATGTTAATTTACAGTTGTTGTACCACTGATAAAAAAATAAACCAAGCCCAAAAGCCTGGTTTGTTAGATAATTTCTTCTTCGTTATTTTCTTTCATTAAAAATTGGCGTTTGTTCATTCCTTTTGTTAAATAATTTTTCTTTGACAAGTACTGCAAATGCTGTATCGGCATAGCACCATGACCTTTTTGATCGTTAAGGGTAAACTGAATAATGTTATTAGTTTCACTAATGATGGTTAATGAGCTAGCAGAGTTAAAGTTGCCTTTTATATTTTCAGAAATTTGGTATTTTGTTCCTATTTGAATTTCCATTTAAGTTCTCCTTTTTTGATTTTATTATTTCACAACCTTGGTTTTATATACATAATTTCCCTATAATGAAATAAAAGAGGGGCTGCCCAAAAAGTGTCAGACACCGTTAGGCACAAAATATAGACGGATAATAAATTTATCCGTCTATATTTTGGAAGTTTTGCCTGGTGTCGGACACTTATGGGACAGCCCCTTATATTTAACTAAGTAATCCAAAATTACTCTTCAATATTATATCGATAGGATGTTTGTTAACCGATATGTCTCACTATCAAAGTGTTTTTCCATGGCTAATGCTTCGGCAATACCCATATCGAAGATTTTATTATTTTTGATTCCTAATGCGCGACTTGATTTCCCGTCGATTAGGGCATCAACTGCGTATGCTCCCATTTTACTTGCTAATATTCGGTCAAAAGAGGTCGGATTTCCACCACGTTGGATAAAGCCTAAAACGGTGACCCTCGCTTCTATACCTACGCGCTCATAGATTTCTTTTTGTAATTCATACGCATTACTAGTTCCTTCAGCGAGCATGATGATATTATGTAACTTTCCTCTACTTTTCCCTTGAACAAGTTTTTTACAAACGTCATTAATATCAAATTCTTCTTCAGGAACCAATACACTCTCCGCTCCACCAGCAAGTCCACTATAAAGAGCGATATCCCCGCAATCTCTCCCCATGACCTCGATAATCGTTGCTTTTTCATGAGAAGTTGAAGTATCTCTAATTTTCGTAATGGCATCTAGTACGGTATTCACCGCTGTATCAAAGCCGATGGTAAATTCAGAATATGGAAGATCATTATCAATCGTCCCTGGGATTCCAATCGTCTTCACACCAGCTTGACTTAACTTCTCAGCACCACGAAATGAACCATCTCCACCAATAATTACAAGACCCTCAATTCCAAAGACTTGTAAAACATTGATCGCCTTTTTTCTTCCCTCTTCCGTTTTAAATTGTTCACTTCTTGCTGTTTTAAGAATCGTTCCACCTTTATGAATAATATCAGCTACTGACGAAACATCCATGTGCTTTATTTCACCATTGATTAACCCTTCATAGCCTCTAGAAATTCCCATCACATCGATATTGTTATAAATTCCCGCTCGGACAATCGCTCTAATTGCCGCATTCATTCCAGGAGCATCGCCACCACTCGTTAAAACACCAATCTTTTTCAAAAGATCACTTCCTTTTTCATTTCTTAGCATCTATTTTAATCTTAGTTTATTTTAATTTGCAATGGAGTGAATTTCATAATTACCAAAAATGAGCCACATCACGCAATTATAGTTTGCGAATGATTTTGACGCAACTATATATCGATCTTAGTGGCGAAAATAATGAATTATGAAATTCATTGAATGACAAAACTTTTAAAAAATAAATCACTAGCGTTTTAATTTCCAACTTATTTTCACCTATAAATAACGATGTATGTTAAATTCTACAAAATTAGAGCTCCTGCTAATCTGAGATTCCTTTGGTAACGCTATACTAAAAAACGACACAGTTCTCTCGCATACCGCG
>SKSA01000327.1 GCA_007118195.1 Anaerobacillus sp.
ACAAAAAATTATTAAAGTCAATAAGGAAGTAATTCCTAAGATTTTTTTTGCAATAAGTGTGAAGTATAGTATAATTTTCTTTGAAAAGTGAAACGATTATTGGAACAAAAGAGAGGAGATCGGAGGGGACACGATGCCAACACCAAGTATGGAAGATTATTTAGAGAGAATTTATTTATTAATAGAAGATAAAGGATATGCCAGAGTTTCTGATATTGCAGAAGCGCTAGAAGTCCATCCTTCCTCTGTTACAAAAATGGTACAAAAATTAGATCAGACAGAATATGTTATATACGAGAAATATCGAGGCTTTGTCTTAACACCGAAAGGGAAAAAAGTTGGAAAACGTTTAGTTTTTCGTCATGAATTATTGGAAGAATTCATGAGGATTATCGGTGTAAGCAACGAAAATATTTATCAAGATGTAGAAGGGATTGAACATCATATAAGTTGGGATGCCATTGACCGCATTGGGGATGTTGTTCAATTTTTTGAAGAGGATAAAACACGAATTGACTTACTAAGACAAGTGCAGAAGAAAAATGAAGCTTTGAATGAACAAAATAAGTCATAAAAGAGGCGATCCTTAGTGTTTGCCTCTTTTCATTTATTTTAAGAATTGTCGTATGAGTAAGTTCTTTTATTAATATCAAAATATACATAAAACTCCATTTTATTATAGTCATTTCGCCTACGTTCTGCATAATCTAAAAAAGAGAGTGTAGGAGGTGATAAATTGAAGTTGGATGGAGTATTTGCAGGTGGTGGTATAAAGGCAATTGCTTTTATTGGGGCATTAGAAGCAATGGAACAAAAAGGATTTTCGTTTAATCGCTTAGCAGGAACTAGTGCTGGAGGGATATTTTCAGCATTAATTAAAGCTGGTTATACGAGTAAGGAATTAAAGTTAGAAGTTGAAAGTGTTGATTTTCAACAGTTTTTAGATCCAAAGCCATCCATCCTTCCGTTTTCTTTTATGAAATGGTTAGGCCTATATAAGAGTCTCGGTTTATATAAGGGGGTTGAGTTTGAAAATTGGCTATCAGAAATGCTCAATAAAAAAGGGGTTTCTACTTTTGGTGATATTGAAACAGGCTCCTTAAAGCTCATTGCATCTGATTTAACAAATGGAAGGCTGGTTGTTTTGCCTGATGACCTTCCTAATTATGGAATGGCTCCTGAAAAGTTTTCGATTGCTCGAGCTGTAAGAATGAGTAGTAGTTTACCTTATTTTTTCGAACCAATAAAAATTTACAACGGAAAAGGAGAAGCCTCCATTTTTGTTGATGGTGGTGTGTTAAGTAACTTTCCGATGTGGCTTTTTATGAATAAGAAGGGTAGTAAATTAAAAAGGCCAGTTATAGGGTTCAATTTAACCCCGGACTTAGATAAAATACAGCCAAACAAAATTAATAATGCGGTTGAAATGTTTACATCCCTTTTTAAAACGATGCGTACGGCTCATGATTTACGATATATTTCAGAAGAGCATGCGAAAAACGTTGTTTTTATTCCAGTTGACAATGTTAACACCACTGATTTTGAATTGAAACTGCAGGAGAAAGAAGATCTAATTGATTTAGGGAGAAACGAAACAAAGAACTTTTTAAAATCATGGCATTAAAAAAACGAGCGCTTTTAAAAAAGAGCTCGATTTTTTTTCTTATTTTTTTTGCCTTCAATAACAGTTAAGTTTACATCTGTGCGTTTTTTTGTTAATGGTCGATTAAATTTCTTGTTTTCTTTTTTCTTCTTATGAGGAACAACATTACTTCCCGCAGAAACTTTTGAGGCCATCCTTTTCGGTTGAGACTGGTGTGAGCTAGCATACGTACCAGCATTCAGTTTATGTGCTAAAAATTTCTTAAATAAAAAGAAAATAATAGCTACGAATACAACCATAAATAATAATTGTTGAAATAATGCAGCAGGTTCAGTTAATAACCGAAAGAACAAACCGATGATCGATAAAACTAGAACACATAAAATCAGTGGATGAAAAGAATAACGAGTCATACGCTCACCTCCAAAAATTTAAATTATGTTAAGGGAATTCGGTAAAATGGAAGTTAAACATCTTTTTAATATTAATACTAAATTGTGGGCTGATTTGTTCATCACTTTAGTGTCTTTTTTATGATTTTTGAAATGTTACTTTTTAAGAAAATTTCGAAAAGAGATTATACTTAATATTCTACATGAATTAGGAAATTTCCTCTAGCTACTATAATATTTATTCCCATTTTTCTTATCTTTTACACATATTTTTCTTAATTACTAAATGCTATAGTTTTTTTGAAAATAGGTCATACTATGGCATGAGGTGATTGTAAAAATGGAAAATCTTGAACAAAACAAACGTGAGCAGCCGATGAGCTTTAATGCTACAGTAGCATCTATTGGTTTTTTTGGCGGATTAATATGGAGTATTATCGGTTATCTTGCTTTCTTTTTTAATTTTATTCGAGTCGGTCCAGCTTTAGTATTAATGCCATGGGCTTTAGGGGATTGGAAAAATGGCTTTATTGGACAAATGGTAGGAATTGTTGTTATTTCACTTCTTTCAATCGTTGTTGCCTTTTTGTACCGCTTTATTTTAGCTAGGTTTAATAGTATATGGCCTGGGGGTGCATTTGGTTTCATATTGTGGCTATTTGTTTTTTATTTGTTAAACCCAATTTTTCCAGGGTTAAAACCACTTGTGAATTTAGACTTAAACACAATTATTACCGGGATCTGTTTGTACGTTTTATATGGCGTATTTATTGGGTATTCAATTTCATATGAATATAGTGAGATGCATCAGTAACAATGTCTCAGCTATTCAAAATGCACAAGCATATGATAGAATGTCCAATAGGGCATTCTATTCGTTTTTATTCTTTTAAGGAGGTCATTGTTTTATGGGAAGGATAACTAAGCTACGTGAAAAGTTTAAAACCAATGACATTGAAGCGGTTTTAGTAACCAGTAATTATAATCGTCGTTACATAACAGGTTTTACAGGTACAGCGGGAGTAGCACTTATCACTGAAACAGATGCAAAATTTATTACTGACTTTCGTTATGTAGATCAAGCTTCTGAACAAGCGACAAATTTTGATATTGTGCAGCATAAAAGTTCTTTAATAGAAGAAATTGCAACTCAGCTCAAAGAATTAGGTATAAAAAAATTAGGTTTTGAAAAAAGCCATGTAAGTTTTGCTCAGTATGAAGAGTTCAAAACTAAATTTATAGAAACCAAACTAGTTCCGATTAGTGGAATGCTTGAAAGTTTACGGTTGATTAAAGATGAACAAGAGATTAACATATTAAAGGAAGCGGCTCAAATTGCCGACGCTGCTTTTGATCACATTATTAAGTACATAAAACCAGGTCTTACTGAGCTAGACGTTTCTAACGAATTAGAATTTTTCATGAGAAAACATGGAGCCGTTTCGTCTTCTTTTGATATTATCGTAGCCTCTGGAATTCGTTCTGCTCTTCCGCACGGAGTAGCAAGTGATAAAATTATAAAAAAAGGTGAACTTGTGACTCTTGATTTTGGTGCATATTATAAAGGATATTGCTCTGATATTACCCGAACAGTGGCTGTAGGCAAACCTTCAAGTGAGTTAGAAAAAATTTATAATACCGTTTTAGAAGCTCAACTTAGAGGCATGAATGGAATAAAGCCAGGGTTAACTGGAAAAGAAGCAGATGCCTTAACTAGAGACTATATTACTGAACAAGGTTACGGTGAATATTTTGGACATTCAACAGGGCATGGGCTTGGAATGGAAGTTCATGAAGGACCAGGGCTTTCGATGAAGTCTGATACTGTTCTTGAACCAGGAATGGTTGTCACAGTAGAACCTGGTATTTATATTTCAGGAGTTGGTGGAACTCGTATCGAAGATGATACCGTAATTACTGCAAATGGGAATGAAACGCTTACGTATTCGACAAAAGAATTACTAATCATTGGTGAATAAAGGGAAAATTAGGAGGAAAAAGTAAATGATTTCAGTAAACGATTTTAAAACAGGTTTAACAATTGAAGTAGATGGTGGAATTTGGCAAGTGATGGATTTCCAACATGTAAAGCCAGGTAAAGGAGCAGCTTTTGTACGTTCGAAACTTCGTAACCTTCGAACAGGTGCTATTCAAGAAAAGACATTCCGTGCTGGTGAAAAAGTTTCGAAGGCACATATTGAAAACCGTCGTATGGCATATCTTTATTCAAGTGGTGATATGCATACTTTTATGGATAACGAAACATACGAGCAATTAGAATTATCGGCTACTCAATTAGAATACGAATTGAAATTTTTAAAGGAAAACATGGTTGTACAAGTGATGACATATCAAGGTGAGACACTGGGTGTTGAATTACCGAATGCTGTAGAGTTAAAGGTTACTGAAACAGAGCCAGGAATTAAAGGTGATACAGCTTCAGGTGGTACGAAGCCAGCGATTGTAGAAACAGGTTTATCTGTTCAAGTACCGTTCTTTATAAATGAAGGTGACGTTTTATTAATTGATACGCGTAACGCAGCTTATATTTCAAGAGCATAATTAGAAAAAAATAGATGTAATAAGAGGCTGTCCCATAAGTGTCTGACACTTTGTATGGGGACAGCCCCTTATTTTTTTTATGTGAAAATTTAATTTTTTTAAGAAAAATAGGGTTTGAAATTTTTATAACGGGTATGTATGTGTAAGAGGATAATCTAAATCTTAAAAAGGGGTGCTATTATGGAGAAAAATGTAAGAAGATTTGACGACGGCTTACAAATTGCTTACTATGAATTTTCAAAGGATATTGTATGTATTGAAGTTCACCAATACGGAAAAAACATGGGTGCTTTCTGTTCAGATGTTTCTTATTTTGAAGAGTGGGATGAAAAGGACTTATTACAACTAGCTAATACTCACATAAAGCAAGTAAAAAGTGCACAAAGTCCAGTTGATAAAAATAGAAAGCAAATAGCTGATTATGAAATAGAATATAACACTCACTTTGAAGATATGGTTTGTATAAATGTTTTTCAAAATGATGATCAGTTAGCTGCATTTTGTTCAGATCGTCATTCATTTGAAGAGTGGATTGAAGATGAGGAGTTATTAGCTCAAGTTGTTAGAAGTCAAGTCCAGTAGGAGTTTTGAGTTAAGAGTGTTGAGT
>SKSA01000112.1 GCA_007118195.1 Anaerobacillus sp.
ACTTCGCTGTAAAGCTACTGACCTCAATCACACCATGTGATCCTTCTTTGTCAAATCATCGTGCAGCTTTGCGACGAGTAACCGCAGGAGCACCTTCTATCGAATTTTAGAGGCTCGTTCGTGAATCTCAGTCGTCAAAATCTTATTTTTCATACAAAACCCTCATGGCGAGGCACCGTCACCATAAAATATGAAAAAATTCCGGTCGATTTCCCTCACTGCGCTGAAAATCCGTTCCGACTTTAAAGGCTTGTTCGGAAAAGTCGACCGTCATTTTATTTTCATAAAAACAACCTAACAAAGCAACGTCACCATTTAACATGTAAAAGTTAGGTCTTACCTTACCAACTTTCCAACTCTTTAAACGGCTTTTCTCATAGGAAGATATAACTATGACTAGTAATTTAATCCTATATACATTTTACTTTGAAATGAATACTGTTTCAATAATTTTCATAAGAAAAGTAGAAAAGCTTGTTGAAGAATGTCGACCGGCAAATTTTAGAGGCTTGTTCGGAAAAACCGACCGTCATTTTGCTTTTTACATTAATGAATTCCATAATTCAATATTATCGCCATTAGTATCTATATGTAGTTGCGTTAAACCGCTCGCAACTACACATAGTTTGATATGGCTCAATTTAGGTAATTATGAAATTCACTCACATACAAAAAAGTGTCTGTCCCCTTCTATCCTATATTGACTATGTGTAAGTACATAAATCGAAATATAGTAGAAGGCAAACAGACACCTTATCAAAACACTAGTTTATTTTCTCTAATTTTGCGCTGGGAAGAAACTGTTTGTCGCATGTGTATGCTTTTCAAACGGGTCTTCTTCATTTAAAACCGCTTCTTTCACTCTTTCAATTTCTGAACGTAATTCATCAAGGTCGACATTTAATTTTTGTAACTCTTCGATCGCAAGCTTGATCGCATCGTTTGACGCATCAGAGGCCATTCGTAATGTATCCATCGAGCCTTGCGGATTATGAAAGCCATCAGAGTTTTCCGCGGCAATAATATCTGTGTACCATTGCCCTTCACGAACATACTGCTGTGCTTGTTGAATTTTATCTTCTGGTGCTCCAGCAGTAATCATTCGATTCACAAAGTAATGCGCTTCAACGGTCAGGTCCTGAGCTTCATGGACCGCTTCTAAATGGCGATGTTGAATCTCGCCAACTCGGTCGACAATATATCTTTCCGTTTTGTCAGAGTGACAAGTACGACAAGATTGTTCGATATTTTCTAAAGGTGATGCCCAAAAATGGGATGATATCTTTCTTCGATCATCTCTACGTTCAAATGGCATATGGCAATCCGAACACGAAACTTCTGCGCGACCGTGAGAACCGTAACTCCAAAGTTCATATTCTGGGTGCTGTGCTTTTAAAATTGGTGCTCCTGAAACAGCGTGAATATAATCGTAGTTAAAACCTTCCTCGATAGCAGTCGTTTCAAAATAATGCAGCATTTCCTCAGGCTTTGTCCCGTAATCCCAAGGGAAACGTACTTTTTGTAACTCTGGTTCAAAATAATATTCTACGTGACATTGAGCGCAGACGTAGGTACGCATTTCATTTCGAGTTGCTTCAGTTACATCGATTCCTTGACGAGCTAATGCGTGTGTTAAAGACGGCCTGGTAATTCTTAGTTCCATCGTCACTGGATCGTGACAATCAGAACAACCGATCGATACATGGCCTAATTCCCCAAGCTCTTCACTAGCCCCAACCGAAGCTAACTCGTCCATTCTTGGCACAATTTCGCCTCTGAAATTAGCTGACCAATAATCATCACCAAATTCTTCTAATAGTGGCGTTACTGTCGTACTTTTACATGTCATACAAGAGCCGATTGAACGGTCACCGATTCTTGCAATCGTTAGAACATCTTCAACCGCATAAGGATGTCCCCTAGTCGTATTGTATTCTTGTTCAAATGCAAATCCAGCGAACAAAATAGGTAAGTACGGCTCATAGTCTGGGATAAACTTTGATACTGGCGGTCTGCCATTGCCCATATTTCTTAAATAACTATCATAATGGACCGGAAAAGCATCTTTAAATGCGGTATTTAAATATTCATCTGGAGATAGATCTGTTAAAGGCTCAGGATCATCAACCGTTAATTCTTCTGGACTTAAACAAGCAGGTAATATGAATAGCCCGAGAGCTAAAATAAATAATTGAATTTTTTTCAAATGAAATCACCCTTTCTTATGTAAAATTTATTTTGCTGCGTCAATATTTAGTTTCAAATGCCAATCTGACGTTTTAAAAATCCCTAATCCATGAGGGACATGACGGTGACAATCAATACATGTACCTTTTGAATCGTGAGCAACATTATCGATCGTATATTGATGGCAACTTATACAATTTTGATTAATCACTTCAACAGAATCATCCGTTGCATGTAGGACATCAGGAATTTGACTAGCGCCAATCGTGTTCATATATATATGTCCAATACCAGCTCTAGCTTTAAACGCCATTTTGTTAACAACGTTATCTGTCGGTGCATGACAATCGTTACAGTCGAGCCTTGCATGTGGAGATTGCGTAAACGCTTCATAAACTGTATCCATGACGTGGCAGCTAGAACAAAACTCCCCAGTATCTGTAGCTTTGATTGCCGTTACCGTCCCTGCATAAACAATAATGCCGATGAGAACCCCTAATAACACGAAAAAAAGTAGTTTGTTATTCATTTCCTTAAATCTTTCTTTCAACCGATTAGGCAACTGTTTTCCTCTCCTTTCCGTAAGTTTCTATTTTCATGTATACCCAACCTACATATTTTTACACATTTTTTCATAAGTTTCTTCTAAAAAAGCTAAAAATTGCACCTGTTACCTCTAATATGTAAATAATAATCGTCGATTTTATAGAAAATGATTTATTGACGAACGATTTATTTAGAAAGACGAATTACTTCACAGGAGAATTTTTAACTTGCAAACATATATTAATGGAACGATTATTGTTGGAAATGGTGAAATCATAGAAGTGGGCACTATTTTAGTAGAAGAAGGGAAAATTAAAGAGGTCGGTCAAAATGTGACCATTCCTGAAAATGCTGATAAAGGCTGGCATACCCTCCTTGCCCTTGAAGAAGCAGGTGTTCCTTTTGCGATTACGACAGATCACCCTGTTGTCGGAAGCGAATATTTAATGACTTCTGTTGCCCAAGCGGTTAAACATGGCTTAAGTGAAGCGAGCGCTTGGAAATCCGTCACAATAAGCTCAGCACTGCATATCGGTATTGAAGATCGTCTCGGACCTCTAGAAAAAGGGAAAGACGCAGACCTCGTCATTTGGAGTAGCCATCCGTTTGACGTTACAGCTAACGTTGAAAAAACAATTATTGAAGGCGAATTAGTGTTTGAAGCGTAAAAAGGCACTAACGTATACGTTTAGTACCTTTTCCGAAGTCTTATATTCATTAACGAGCACTGACATTTACGTTCAGTGTCCGTTTCGAGTTTTTAAAGTGAATATAGATTATTTATTTAATCAAAAATCTTTTGCAGGCGCTCAGTCGCCTTTCTTATTTCTAATATTCTTTCATTTTGGTCGTCTATTTGCTCACTATATGAAATGATTTTGCCTGTTGTATCATCGTTTTTAGTAGTAACATAGTCTAAAGCCGAAGCGAGTTCTTGAGTAGAACTAGTAATATTCTCCGTATTATCGTTTATTTTATTGACAAAGTTCGTATTATCGAGAATCGTCTTCGTAATTTGTTCGAAACTCTCGCTAATATCATTGACATAATCCGTACTTTTTGAAATCGTCCCCACTCTTTCTTTTGAGCGTTTTACTGATACATCTACATTATCAATGATTGAGTTGACAGTCTCTGAAATTTGTTTCGTTGCATTAACGGAGCTTTCAGCAAGTTTACGTACTTCATTAGCTACTACCTCGAAGCCTCTACCGTGCTCACCTGCTCTTGCTGCTTCTATTGACGCATTTAACGCTAGTAAATTGGTTTGTTCAGAAATCTCATTAATCAAAGATAGAACTTCCTTAATTTCAGCTACTTTATTTGCTAACGTCACTAAATCATTACTAGACACTTGTACTTCATTTGAAATATTGTCCATCGTATCTGTAATTTTGGTAATATTACTTTTCCCTTTTTGCGCCATTCCGTTCATTATATTAAATGAACCTGTTAGTTGATCAAGCTGGTTGTTAATCGTGACCATGCTTTCACCAACACTTTCGGCTGAGGACGACGTTTCTTCATAAACAGCTAACTGATTTTGAGTTTCAGCACTAATTTCGTCGGTCACTTTATTAATTTCAGTTGATTTACTCGTTAAGTAATCGATTTGTTCATAAATATTTTCGGTTTCTACTTCTAGACTTTGAAGTTGATTTTGCTGCTTCGTCTGTAAGCTTTCAATATTTTCAAAGAGACGGTTTAGTCTTTGACCGAGCTTCGCAATTTCATCATTACCTTTAAAGTTAACTCTCGTCGTCATTGCTCCGTCTTCAAACTGAGCCATTTTTCCCTCTAGTTTTTTGATCGGCTTTAAAATAAAGATATTCATTAAAAAGCCAATTAATACCGTCGCAACAATAACATTCATAAACGTCGATAAAAATACACCGATAACGCCTAAGTCGAGCCCCACTAACTCAATGGCTCCTAATATAAAACTAGAAATTGTTGAATTCACTAATAAAATAACAACAATGATCGTTATAAACCTTAGCTTTAAGCTATTCCGAACCTTCATTAAAATTACTCCCCCCCATAAAAACGATATTTGACCTGTATTTTTTGTCCTAGATACTATTTTAATAAAAAAAATGAATGGATGTCCACTAAAAACCTAATATACGTATATAAAATGGTAAAAGTGGGTAACAGAATAATATAATCTATTTTGAAACTTTAAAGATATTGCTACGTCAAATGTATTAGGAGTGTATTCAAATATCAAATGCCTCCTATAAATGAAATGCATATTTTAAATTATGAAGTAATAGTTTTTTTGAAAGGGCTATTTTAATAGAGTAGACGGGGTGAGAGAATATGAAGCGTATTTTTATAATAACTTTTAGTCTCTTTTTATTTTTAATAGGGTGTTCGGCAGGTGAAATAAAAAATCTCAATGAAGCAA
>SKSA01000222.1 GCA_007118195.1 Anaerobacillus sp.
CGATACGACAAGGGTGGTAAAAGATGAGTAGAAAAATAGTGATTAATCCTTTGACGAGAATTAGTGGTTTTATGGAAATCGATGTTTTCATCGAACAAAATCAAGTAGTAGAAGCGAAGACCAAAGGGAATTTATTTCGAGGCTTCGAACAAATGTTAGTCGGCAGAAATCCGTTTGATGCTGTCTATTTTACACAAAGAATATGTGGGATATGCTCAGCCGCCCATTCGGTTGCTTCTTCATTAGCATTAGAGGATGCGCTAAATATTGAACCAATGGAACAAGGTCGATACTTGAGAGATATTATTCATTGCTGTGAATTTTTACAAAATCATATTCGCCATTTTTATCAATATACGGTGCCTGACTATGTGAAATTAGGTGAAAATGCTATTTTTCAATCCGACCATAATGATTTTAGGTTACCGGTAGAAAACAATAAAAGAATTGTAAAACATTACTTTGAGTCACTTACAATCAGTCGTGAAGCTCATCAAATGCTTGCCGTCTTAGGGGGGAAAGCGCCGCATAATCACGGGGTTTTTATAGGTGGAATTACAACGCAAGCAACCGCTGAAAAAATTGTTCATCTCGATGCGACATTACAAAAAATAAAAACATTTATTGATGAAAAGATGCTCCCAGATGTATACGACATTGCAAACTACTATCCAGACTATTATCGACTAGGGGGAGGATACGGAAATCTACTTTCTTATGGAGCGTTTAACGATTACAAAGAACTCGGAACGTTATACGTCGAACCACTTGTCTACACTGATGATACTGTAGAACACTTTGACGAAGCGAATATCCAAGAAAAAATTGATTATTCGTGGTTCAAATCTAAATTGGATTTTGCCAACCCGGAAGAAGTAGCGATAGAACCAGATCGTGAAAAAGAAAAAGCATATTCTTGGGTAAAAGCACCAAGATACAATGGCCTACCGATGGAAGTAGGCCCGCTTGCAAGATTAATATTAAGTGGGGAGTACAATCACGGGATTTCTGCGATGGATCGAACGATTGCTAGAGCACTAGAAGCTCAAAAAATAGCAGAAATTATGCAAACGTTGCTAAAACAAATTATTCCGGACATCGATGTACAACAAAAATATGAATTACCAGAAACTACATCGGGCAGAGGATTAGTAGATACAATTAGAGGGGCGTTAGGACATTGGCTTAACATCAAAGATAAAAAACTATCATTTTATCAAATCATTACTCCATCAACATGGGATTTTTCAACACGTGATGAAAGTGGATACAGGGGAGTAGCAGAGGAAGCCTTAATAGGAACTCCTATTGAAAATACAGAAAAACCTGCAGAGATTGGAAGGATTCTAAGATCGTTTGATCCTTGTATGTCATGTGCAACACACGTTTATAGCCCAGGAACCGAAGTAAAAACAATAAAGGTGTTGTAATGGAATGGAAAAAATCGTCGTATTAGGAATAGGAAATCGGTTAATGATGGATGATGGAATTGGTATATATGTCGTAGAAGAGTTGATGAGAGAAAATACAAAATCCAATCTTCATTTTGTTATTGGAGAGTCTGACATTGATTATTGTTTAGAACAAATAGACGGAGCAACCTTGGTGATCATCATTGATGCTGTCGTAATAGGTAAGAAACCAGGAGAAGTAACAGTTTTTTCAATTTCCGAATTAAGCGAACAACAATCGTTAAACATATCACCGCATAATCTGCACTTATTTAATGTTTTGTCTCAACAAAGAGAATGGATGAAGGGCGTTATAATAGGGATCGAACCATTTGAAATTTGTTTTCATATAGGGCTAAGTCAAACTTTAGAACAAAAATTTAAGCAAATTCATCACAATGTGAAATGCAGGTTCGATAAAATAATGATGGAAATATAATTAAAAATTTAAATTCTGTCTCAATATCAGAAGTAAACTTTGCATTTGAGACAGAACTGCTTGTTTTTATTTTAGTTTACATAACGCATATTATGTAAACTAAAATAAATTATAAGAGGGACCATGTAAGGCATATTTCCCTCTATATTAAATGGTTATTGAATATTTTTTTATAGGTCCTCTTTAGGTAAATCCATTTTCTTTACTGCGGTACCAAGTTCATCGTTTTTAATATGCGTATAAATCATCGTTGTTTGGATTGATGAATGCCCGAGTTGACGGCGTAATTTAGGTACATCATTAACGGCAGAATGATATCTTGTAGCAAATGAATGTCTTAGTTTATGTACGGATAACGACGATTTTCCAAACGCATTAGCATATTTTTCAACTAGTTTTTCAATAGCTCGTGGTGTTAAACGTCTAGTTGTTCCTTTAGGCCCCATAGGCGCTGATACAAACAGTGATTTCATTGTTTTTGTAAGGTTATAGCGTTCGTTGCGTACTCGTAAATAATCGTTTAAGTCTAGCATTGCTTGATCGCTGATGTAGACGTATTGTTTTTTATTACCTTTACGTAGCACTCTTACCGTATTTTTTTGAAAATCAATATCATCAATATCAAGGCCCACTAATTCTGATAATCGAAGTCCAGAGCCGAGTATAAGTGAGATAATGGCTGTATCTCGTTCACGATTTTTAAGGTGGAAGTTATAGAGTTTTTTATTTCCTTGGTTTGCTATGCCGTAATCGTGAGCAACAAACTGCCGAAATTGCTCATATTCATCACCGCGCAAAATTTTGCCTTCCATACGGTTTGCTAGCGTTTCTTGATCTTCTTTAATGTTATTTAATTCAATCTTAGCCATTACATTTCGCGATAAATAAGGCTCTAAGTTACTAGTTTCAGCGATATTTTGTAAGTAATTAAACAGTGATTTTAACGCAGAAAGCTTACGGTTCACGGTTAGTTTTGAGTTATTTAGGCGAAATTCTAGATGCGAAAGAAAGTCTTCAATTTGTTGTCTTGTTAGTTTTTCTAGGATTTGAAGAGGAATATCTTTACGATCGCCTTCATAAATTCCTTCTGCTAAAATCCAGTCAAAAAAGATGATATAGTCATGACAATAGTTGAGTAATGACGCTGGTGAAAGTTTTCGTTTTCGTTTATCTATGTATTCAACGACGTACCAAGGAAGTTGGTTAGATTTTTCTTCAATGCGTTCAAAATAACGCTGGCGATTTTCTTGGCTCAAAATGATCACATCCTTTAGTTTTATTTTAATATACGGGGTTTACTTCGTCAAATTTATATTTTACGTAATAATGAATACCAACAAAAAACCGAATGCATAAACACTCGGTTAATCATTCTTCTTACAGCAATCAGTTACTTCCTTTTTTTAAAATAAACAACCAATGAAACGATCCCTAATAAAATTGAGATATAGATATATCTGTGAAAATTAGATTTTGGCATCGGTTCTTGCGCTAATAAAAGTACTCCTCCTTTGTTTTTCCTTTTCGTTAACTCTCCAGGTTCTATTGTTTCTTTTAATATTTTATTTTCGTTAATATCGTATACTTTTAAGATGCCGCCATCGGTGAATTCTTGTGCGTATTCCTCATCTTTTTTAGTCGTAAATTTTACAGGCTCGGTTAATCTATATATATTTCCTAGATCATCTTCGTAAACCGTTCCTTTTGGAATTACGTTGGTTGTATAGTTTTCAAATCCATAATCTAATAAATTAGTAGTATCCGTATAAGCGCCTTCGCTTGTATAAGCTTTTAATGTCACCGCTATTAATTCCATGTCGTCTTTCTCTGCTGAAGTGACTAGAGTAAAACCGGCAAGACTAACGAAGCCGTTCTTTACTCCTGTTACCCCTTCATATTGCCTTATTAATTGATGATGGTTATAAATGGTCGTCTCCCAACCTTCACCGATCCACTCCATATCTTTCGTACCAACAATTTCTCGAAACTTTTCATTTTCCATCGCATACTGGGTTATTTTCGCCATATCCTTTGCAGTTGTCTTATGATCACGGTGATAAAGTCCGTGCGGATTCGTAAAAGTCGTATTATAAACACCGATTTGTTCTCTAACAAACCGATTCATTCGTTCTGAAAACGCCTCTTCACTCCCATCAAAATGTTCGGCAATGGCTGTTCCGGCATCATTCCCTGAACTTATCATTAAGCCTTGAACTAACTTTCTTAAAGGAACTTCTTCTCCTTCGAGTAAATAAACTCTTGTCCCAATGACATTTCTAGCATTTTCACTAACCGTAACGATGTCATCTAAGTTTCCTTCTTCTATCGCTATAATCCCTGTAATTATTTTTGTAATACTAGCAGGGTACATAGATGCAGCACTATTTTTCTCAAACAATACTTCTCCCGTTTTAGCATTAATTAAAATTGCTGACTCACTTTGTAACATCGGTTTAGCATGTGCATGTGCTAAGGCTTGCTGATATATCGAAAGTATAAATCCTATTATAAATAGACATAGCAATTTCTTTTTCATCGAGCATATTCTCCTTTGTAAAAGTCTCATAGTGATCTAGACGTTTATTATTATAAAGGAAAAATATGACCAAATTGAGAACTTTCAAAAATGGGAAAAATTACTATGACTTTTTCATGCCAGTGCTACTTCGCTAAGTGTAATATTTGGCGAACGTCTTCCTCACTTAACTTAACAAAGTTACCTAGTGGACCTCTCTCTGTCCCCTTTTTCGCCATTTCGTTAATATGCTCGTCAGTAATGTCAGCTTCTTTTAATGTGATTGGCATACCAATGGAAGTGAAAAACTCCTCCATTTTCTTTATGCCAGCTAAAGCCGTTTTCTCTAAGTCATTTAAATCTATTTCAACATCCCACACTCGATGTGCAAATTGGGCAAACCGATTTAAATCATGTTTGTAAACGTATTTCATCCATGCAGGAAAAACGATCGCTAACCCAGCTCCATGGGCGATGTCGTATATTCCGCTTATTTCGTGTTCAATATCATGACTTGCCCAATCACCAATTCTCCCGGTACTTAACGAGTCATTATGAGCAACAGTTCCAGCTAACATAATCTCAGCACGCGCTGCATAATTGGTTGGCTCATCCAACACTGTGTGAGCATTGTTGATAATCGTTTTTAGTGTCGCTTCACATAAACGATCGGTTAACTCAACATTTTTTTCATTTGTAAAGTATCTTTCCAAAATATGTGCCATCATA
>SKSA01000136.1 GCA_007118195.1 Anaerobacillus sp.
ATCAATATATAGTTGCGTCAAAACCATTCGCAAACTATATATTGCGTGATGTGGCTCATTTTTGGTAATTATGAAATTCACTCACCTATTAAATAAAAAAAGTGCCAAGCTCCTATGAAGAGCTCGACACTTTAATATTAGTTAGCAATTTTTATTTCTTGTTCAGAACTGTCATCAACATTAATACTTTCACCTTCAGCTAAGTTCGTAAATACAACAGGAGTAATGACAGAAACTGCGTTTTTCTCAATGTAATCTAAATCTACATTCATTAACGGTTGACCTTGTTTTACAGTGTCACCTTCTTTTACTAACACATCAAAACCTTCACCTTTAAGTTTCACTGTATCGATTCCTACGTGAATAATGATCTCTCTTCCACCATCACTCTCTAAACCAATAGCGTGCTTAGTAGGGAAGACGTTGACAACTTTCGCATTAACTGGAGCTACCACTTCTCCATTTTTCGGTAAAACTGCAAAGCCATCACCCATCATTTTTTGTGAGAAAATTTGATCCGGAACTTCTGTTAAAGATAATAGATCTCCTTGCATTGGCAACACGTAAGTTTCTTGAGCCGCTTTACTGTTTAAAACAGCAGCTTTATGTTCTTCCATCTTTACTGGAGTTTTACCAGAAATAATATCTTCAATTTGACCTTTGATGTTTTCTGATCTTGGTCCAAAAATGGCTTGAATGTTATTTCCGACTTCAAGAACTCCTGAAGCGCCTATATTTTTCAATTCAGCTTTATTTACTTTTTTAATATCTTTTACAGACACACGTAAACGAGTGATACAAGCATCTAAATGATCTAAATTTTCTTTTCCACCCATTGCTGCAAGTACTTTAAATGGAAGCTCATCGGCTTTACCATTACTACTCGCATCAATACTATTCTCATCTTCACGTCCCGGTGTTTTCAAATTAAACTTTTGAATAGCAAAACGGAAACCAAAGTAATAAATTACTGAGAATACTAGACCTACCGGAATAACTAACCACCAATCCGTTCGGTTCGGAAGCACTCCAAATAGTAAGAAGTCAATAATACCTCCAGAGAAGGTCATACCGATTTTCACATTTAAAATGTGCATAATCATAAACGAGAACCCCGCAAAAATTGTGTGGATCGCAAATAATAATGGCGCTACGAATAAAAACGCAAATTCAATCGGTTCTGTAATTCCTGTTAAAAATGAAGTTAATGCCGCTGAACCCATAATCCCTGCAACATATTTTTTGTTTTCAGGCTTAGCGCAATGATAGATCGCTAGTGCTGCTGCCGGTAGTCCAAACATCATAAATGGGAATTTCCCTGTCATAAACGTCCCTGCTGTAAATTCAACACCATCTCTCATTTGCGCAAAGAAAATTTGTTGATCACCACGAGCCACATTACCGGCCGCATCTACATATTGACCAAACTCAAACCAAAATGGCGAGTAGAAAATATGGTGTAAGCCAAACGGAATTAACGCACGTTCGATCACGCCAAATACAAATGCTGCTGCTGTTAAGTTAGAGTCGATCATGCTATAAGAAAAAGTATTAAGACCATTTTGAATAGGACCCCAAATATAAACCATTGCAATACCTAAAACTACTGCTGTAGCTGCTGTAATAATTGGTACAAAACGCTTCCCAGCAAAAAATCCTAAATACGAAGGTAATTCAATATTGTAATATTTTTTATATAATATAGAGGCTAAAATACCAACGATAATACCTCCAAAAACTCCCGTTTGCATTGTGGCAATTCCTAACACATTCGCATATGCAGGATCTGCTCCGACCATTTCTGGTGTAATACCTAAATAAGTTCCCATTGTAATATTCATGATCAAGTATCCAATAATTGCAGCTAGTCCAGCTACTCCATCACCACCAGCTAAACCAACGGCTACCCCTACAGCAAAAAGTAGAGCGAGGTTACCAAAGATAATTCCACCGGCTTGCTCCATTACTTGAGCAATTAATACAATAAAGTTTGCTTCCAAAAACGGCATACGATCCGTTAATTGTGGATTTTGCAAAGCATTACCGAAGGCTAGTAAAATACCAGCGGCAGGAAGTAATGCGACTGGAAGCATTAACGCTTTTCCTACTTTTTGAAGTGTACCAAAAAAGTTTTTAAACATGATGTTTTCCCCTCTCAATTTTGTTTTTTGGTTTATCCTTTCAGTAAAAAATAAAAAGGCATAAGCGAAAAAAGGCGCAAACAGATAATCGTCTAGTAATCAAATAGATTATTAGCATCTTTTTGCAGCTTTCTTCACTTATGCCTGATCGTATCAGTTACACGTAAAGATAAACTTTTTAATTTTTTATTTCGGTTCAGCTAAATAGTAAACGCTTTCTCACAGAACACAAAAAAGACATAGTAAAAAAAGAGAAACTAAAATGAGTTGACATACGTATAGTAGTCACTGTTCATTCGTCTCTTCCTACTCATGCCTGATCGTATCAGTTACACGTAAAGAACTAGAACTGTATTATTCACTTTTACTAGAAAGCCTTTGCAAGTGAATTGATAAGTAAACGGCTTCTGCATCAAAAACAGGTTTCTTTAATGCTTGCTGCATTACTTTTATCACTTTCCAAGCTAAATTATAGCATAGAGGATATTCTTTTTGCAACACTTTTCTTAATTCTATCGGTTCTTCTACTTTCTCCCCGCTTTTCACTCGTTCAATAGTAAAACGAAGATGGCGTACTAGACGCATATAATTTAAACTTTCTCTGTCGATTTCAACCTCTAGCGATTGTTCGATCATTTTAATAAGTTCGTGAATGAACTGTGAATGCCGGTTGATTTCAGAAACACTTTTAAAAGTAACAGCACTATGAATATGAAGTGCAATAAACCCAATTTCTTCCTCAGGTAGCTTTACACTACTGTGGTCATTGAGCATCGTCACCACTTCTTTTGCAATCGTGTACTCTTTTGGATACAACGTCTTCGTCTCTTGTAAAAACGGATTTTTTAGTGCTAATCCTTGTTGAACACGAGACATCGTAAACGCAATGTGATCAGTTAAAGCGATATGAATATGCTCATTTAATTTACCATCTACTGATGTTTGAATGTGGTGGATAATATCATTCATAAGTCCGATAAAACTTTCCTCTAAAAACGGCACTAATTTTTTATACTGTTCTTGTTCTTTTTGATCTTTTAAAATAAAAACCTTTTCTACATCAGTTAATCGAATTTGATCGCCTCTCTTCTTTCCAAAACCGATTCCTTTATGAATGACAACTGTTTCTTCCTCGTTTTTACCTTGTGCAATAATGACATTATTATTAAGCACTTTATTAACTGTGAGCACTTCTTCCCCCATTTGCTTCTCCCTCCTTCCTTTAAATAAAACATATAATTGGTTTAATGTTAACGAATTTGAAAAATGTTGTCAACTCTTGTCGAATGCCTGAAGTACGTATATTAAAGTGCTTCACGGTAGAAATTAAAGTATATATTTTTTAATATTTTAGGGGGATTTACAATGAAAATGAATGAACTAATGCAAGTCATTTTGCTAGCACAAGATGCAAAAGAGGTTGGTTGGGATTTTGTCGTTGAAAATAACGAGTTAAAAGCTATCGATGGAAATTTCGCCCACGATCCAGTCGTTTTTAAAAGTGAGGATCAGCTGCTTGAATGGCTTGAAGAACAGTTTGATGCAGAAACGATGTAAATACGAAAACCCGACAATTTCTTATTGAGTACGAAATTATCGGGTTTTAATTTTAGTAACAAGTACCTTTCATCTTCTGGGATTCCTACGCCAATTAGTTATTATTATCTGGCATATGTGCTAACACTATTTCAATCGGCACCGCAAGACCAACCGACCTCGTACCATACTGTGTCGTTCGGCGTTTCGCAAAAACGACTGCGACTACCTCTCCATCCATATTTATGACCGGACTACCACTATTCCCACGATAAATGGGAGCAGAAATAATGGTAAGTTGGCTCGTATCAAGAATTTCGCCTTCATTGGCAATTTGCGTAAATGAGAGAGGGTTTCCAATGACATAAATGCTTTCATTTTTCAATCCATTATTTTGACTCAAATCCAGTTTCGGTAAGTTAATACCTTCAACCTTTAAAAAAGCGATATCGATTTCTGGATAGCTACTAATTACTTCTCCTTCAAAAAGCTCCCCTTTATAGAAGCCAACCATGATTTGATTTTGCCCTTCTATTACATGATGGTTTGTAACAATCAAGCCGTCTGCTGAGATTGCAAAGCCAGTGCCCCTTGAGCGATCTCCTTGCACTGTAACAACCGCTTCTTTATACGCTTGAACATCCTCTTGTTGTGAAAGGCGATAGGAAGTTTGTAAAAAACGAATGGCATCTATGCTATATGTACTCAAAAACACTCCAACTATTTGAAAAACCAACATCACCGCTATGACGGTCGAAATGATCTTCACCCAATTTTTCTTTTTCTTTCTTTCGTTTAACTCTTCTTCGTTTTCATTCGTTAAAAAATCTTCTGGTGAAGGCTCCCAATCAGGGTCTACAAGTTCATCATCTAAATCGTCTTTATGATCTTTCATATTCCCCTCCAAAACTAACCTATGTATTAATCCTATTATAACTCATTTTCAGGTTCGAGCCTACTTACAAATCCATCATGACGCTTTACCGTCACCAGTTAATATGTAAAAAACTTTTGTAGTCTTTAAATGTAGAAAGAGGCTGACAAAATCAGCCTCTCGGAACTCCTGGTAGTTACCCAATTGGATTTCTTAAGTCCATGTCACCGACTGCTTCTTTGACAGGTTCCATCATATTATTCAAATTCATATCACGGCCCCTCATCATAGTAACAGCTGCTGCCCCAAGACCTAAACCAACGATTGATAACAGTAAACTACGGTTATTACGACGTTGTCTCATACCGACCATTTCTAACATTTGCTGCATTCTTCGACCTGTACGGAAAGATGTAAATAACCAGTTCATAATGGAGCCCCCATTTAATTTTTTTGTAAATGGATGAATGGTTCAACCACCTACAAGCTTTAGGGTGCACCAATGTCACCTTTTCATGTCTGGTTATCAATGGTATATAAA
>SKSA01000011.1 GCA_007118195.1 Anaerobacillus sp.
AATGAAAAATTAGTGGAAGATGATAACTATAGAATTCTGTTAGAAAAAATTATTTGTACAATAAATGACTTAGAACAACTTGGTAGAGACTTAAAACCGTCTCTCTATTTTTTAGACCCTAATAAGCCATTAACGGAAGCTCAAATAAAGAAAAAGAAGCGAAAACAACGTATTTTTACGTCAGTAGTTAGTTTACTTTTTTTTATGGCGATTTTAATTAGTTCGATTGGGATCACGGAGTTAGAAGTAAAGTGGAAAGCTTGGACGGCTGAAACGGTAGGATTTGGCGAGAACGTTTATGTAACTGCTGTTGATCAAGATATTGAGATTACTGTGACCCATGTCGCTGCTGATGATCTGCAAACGATTCTTTTTTATGAAATAAGACATTTAGAGGATCAATATCATTATAATGTCGATTTCCACTATGATATGTTTGAAGTGCTTGAAAGATATGACCGGGATAAATGGGATACGGATCATTTTAACTTCTATAGTACTCCACGCACTCTTTCACGATTAGTTGATGAGGACCGTGTGAGTGAAGGTCGATTGTTTTTACCACCGCTTAAAAACGAAGAAGATACGATTACCGTTCGATTTAATACTATTGAGCTAATAAACAAGGAAATAGAATTTTGGCAGCGACAAAATCCGGGAAACATCACACAAATTCAAGGTGAGTGGGAGTTGACTGTCCCGGTAAAAAAATATGAACCGATTATTATAGATATTGATCAAACAATTACAGTTGATGTTTACGAATTTAATTTACAAACATTAGAAGTGAGACCAACAGGTACTTTTTTAGATTATCAAATAGAGCCAATTTTTGATGGGGAAAGGTATTTCTATCAAAATTTATATTTTTCAAATATACAGGCAGATGGGAAACTTTATGAGCAAGATTTTTACTTGGAAAACTGGAGGAATAACCGTAATAGACATGATCAGTGGGTGTATACCCATTCATTTGAAGCCATATACTATGATTTGCCCGACGAAATTGAGGTTGGATTTGATCGGTTAGTTAGTCATCAAGATTATCAATTTGAAATAGCGATCGACTACGAAAATTTACCGATGGAATTCGAATTTCTCGATACAACTATTACTATATCGGAAGTGAAGTTAGGAAATCCTTTTGTCATCGTTTTACAAGAGGAAGTAGATGAAAATCGTAGCTATGACAGTTTCAATTTTGACTTTTATTATGATTTTCACGAGAGTAATAATGAAGTGGTAAATTACGGTTGGGGCATTTCCTCTGAAGGGGTTTATATGGACCGGGAAGGAAATAAGTACAATGATTTTGAGGAAGTTATGAAATTAGATAACCCATATAACCTTCGTTACCTTACAACTCAACAAAAAATTGAGATTTATTTCCATGACGATGATGTCGACGAATCACTTTTTCCTGAAAAAATTATGATTCGTGGTTTTTCAAAGTCTCATATGATTGATGAACGTATTAATATAAGTCTTAACAGTAAATAAGTCAGTGGGACTGCTCCTAAATGTCTAAGTTGACAATATGCTTTTAGGACGGTCTCTTTGTATGTAAAAAGCAAAATGACGGTCGGTTTTTCCTAACAAGCCTCTAAAGTCGGTACGAATTTACAGCGCAGAGAGGAAAAATTGACCGTCATTTTTACATGCCAGATGGTGACGGAATGCCGCCATGCTGGTTTTGTATGAAAAGAAATGACGGGCGAGTTTCGCGAACGAGCGTCTGAGCTTCGCTAGAAGGTCACTGCGAAGTGAGTGAAATCGCCCGAAGTTTTTTCATTTTAGATGGTGAGGAGTAAATCGTCATGAGGGTTATGTATGAAAAAAGAACGAGTGATTTCCTGAACGAGCCTCTAAAATTCGTTCATGTGCTCTCGCGTATGAATCTTTTTTGTTTAGAATAAATATATTTGTTTCACAAAGGAATATTGTTACAGAATAGAAAACTTTATTGTAACGCTTTCTTTTTTTACCATTGTAGAGTAAAATGTAGATGGTAAATTATATATATAAAGGGGGATTACATTGGCTCCAATTAAAGCGTGTATATTCGATTTAGATGGTGTTATTGTGGACACTGCAAAGTATCATTATTTAGCTTGGAGGAGGTTAGCTAACGAGTTAGGGTTTGATTTTAGTGAAAATGATAACGAGAGACTAAAAGGTGTTAGCCGAATGGATTCGCTAAATATTTTGCTGGAAATCGGTGGAGTAGAATTAGACGAAGTTCGTAAACAGGAATTAGCAAAAAAGAAAAATGAATGGTACGTTGAACTCATCGCGGATATGGATAAAACAGAAATATTACCAGGGACAACGCAGTTTTTAACAGAACTTCAAAAAACAGGGATTAAAATCGCGTTAGGTTCAGCAAGTAAAAATGCGAAGACAATATTAAGACGGATTGGTTTAATTGAAATGTTTGATACAATAGTCGATGGAACAGATATTTCAAAGGCAAAGCCTGATCCAGAAGTATTCTTATTAGGAGCAAAAGCCTTAAATGTAGATCCTAATGAATGTGTTGTCTTTGAAGATGCGGTGTCTGGAGTAGAGGCGGCATTGAGTGCTGGTATGCGTGTTGTTGGTGTTGGTTCTAAGGAAACGCTTTTCAAGGCAAATGATGTTGTAAATTCTTTAGCAGAGATGACGTTAAATAGGTTAGAAAAATAACTAGCCTTTATTTTAACAGAAAACGTGCAAACGGTTGCCTATTAAGTAGTTTAATAGAAGGGGTGTTATAAAATATGAAGCAATATTTAAAGCTTGATGAATGGTCAATTATCGAAGAGGGTTTTGACCCAGAAAACCATGAAGTGTCTGAAAGTGTATTTAGTATCGGAAATGGTCATATGGGACAAAGGGCAAATTTTGAAGAAGATTATACTGGAAAATCACTTCAAGGAAGTTATATGGCGGGAGTTTATTACCCAGATAAAACACGTGTAGGTTGGTGGAAGAACGGTTATCCCGAATATTTTGCTAAAGTGCTGAATTCAACCAACTGGATTGGACTAAAGATTGAAATAGATGGCGAAAACTTAGACCTTCATAGCGTAGGTGTAAAAGAATTTGTTCGTGAGTTAAATATGAGAGAAGGTTATTTAGAGCGGACATTTATCGCAACGCTAAAAGAAGGAAAAGAGGTTAAAATCAATGCTAAAAGGTTTGTTAGTATTGTCGATAAAGAAGTAGGAGCGATTCGTTACTCATTGACACCATTAAATTTTGATGGAGAGTTAAAAGTGACTTCTTTCCTTGATGCCGACGTGAAAAACCAAGATGCAAACTATGATGAAAAGTTTTGGGATCATGTTGCTACCGAAGTTACGAATGATTATGGGGCGGTTACTGTTAAAACGAAAAAAACCGAATATGTACTTTGTTCAACAATGAAAACAGAACTCGTTCATAATGGCGCGAAAGTTTCGTTAACACCTGAATTAAGTGAAAGAGAAAAATTCGCAGGACATACGTTTGCGCAAAAACTAGAACAAGGAAAAGAAACGATTATTTATAAATATGCTTCAAATGTTACATCGAGAGATCATAATGAAAAAGCATTAAACAAAGTGGGAATGGAAAGCTTACAAAGAGCGTTAAATAAAGGCTTTGAAAAGATGGTAGAAGAACAGAGTCTAGCTTGGGCAGATAAGTGGAAAGAAAGTGATATTGTTATCGAAGGCGATGTTGCCGCGCAACAAGGGATTCGCTTTAACATTTTTCAGCTTAATCAGACCTATACAGGGGAAGATGATCGTTTGAACATTGGACCTAAAGGGTTTACTGGCGAAAAATACGGTGGAAGTACTTATTGGGATACTGAAGCGTATTGCTTACCGTTTTATTTAAGTACAGCCGATCCAAAAATCTCAAGAAATTTGCTTATTTATCGTTATAAACATTTACAAAAGGCCATCGAAAATGCCCAAAAGCTTGGTTTTTCTGATGGAGCGGCTCTATACCCGATGGTAACAATGAACGGGGAAGAATCTCATAACGAATGGGAGATTACTTTTGAAGAAATTCACCGTAACGGTGCGATTGCATATGCCATTTACAACTATGTTAATTATACGAACGATAAGTCATACTTAGGTGAATATGGATTAGATGTTTTAGTTGGAATTTCTCGCTTCTGGGCACAACGTGTCAATTACGTGGCAGCAAAAGATCAATATATGATGTTAGGTGTTACTGGACCGAATGAATACGAAAATAATGTAAATAACAACTGGTATACGAATCGAATTGCTGCATGGACGTTAGAATATACTCTTTCTGTCATGGATTATCTTAAAGAATCGGATGTTAAACGTTATGACGAACTACAGGAGAAGCTAACCATTAAAGATGATGAGACCTCGAAATGGGTAGATATCATTGAAAAGATGTACTATCCAAAGGATGAAGAACTAGGAGTATTTTTACAACAAGACGGTTTCCTTGATAAAGAGTTAATACATGTAAAAGATTTAGATGAAAAGCATTTACCTTTAAACCAAAATTGGTCATGGGATCGCATTTTACGCTCATGCTTTATTAAACAGGCAGATGTACTTCAAGGAATGTATTTCTTAAATGACGAATTTGATATGGAAACAAAAAAGAAAAACTTTGATTTTTATGAGCCGATGACTGTTCATGAATCTTCATTATCACCATGTGTTCATTCGATTTTAGCATGTGAACTAGGTTATAAAGAAAAAGCGTATGAAATGTATTTACGAACGGCTCGGCTTGACCTAGATAATTATAACAACGATACAGAGGATGGTTGTCATACGACAAGTATGGCTGGAACATGGATGAGTGTTGTCCAAGGTTTCGGTGGGTTAAAGGTAAGAAATAACCAACTGATTTTAAATCCATTTATCCCTGGAGAGTGGAAGTCGTTTTCATTTAAAATTGTCTTTAGAGGTGCGTTATTAAAGATTAATGTGACTGATGAAACGATTTTAATTACGAATGAAACAGAGATATCAACACCTGTAATCGTTCACGGTAATAAATATGAAATAAATGGGAACGACACATTATCAATTAATTATTAATGAAAAAGGAAGGGGCTGTCC
>SKSA01000144.1 GCA_007118195.1 Anaerobacillus sp.
ACCATTTTATGCCGGCCTAGCTCAATTGGTAGAGCAACTGACTTGTAATCAGTAGGTTGGGGGTTCAAGTCCTCTGGCCGGCACTCTGTTTTAAAAATCTAAGTGGAGGGGTAGCGAAGTGGCTAAACGCGGCGGACTGTAAATCCGCTCCCTCCGGGTTCGGCGGTTCGAATCCGTCCCCCTCCACCATTTAAATTTTGGGCTATCGCCAAGCGGTAAGGCAACGGACTTTGACTCCGTCATGCGCTGGTTCGAATCCAGCTAGCCCAGCCAGATAGGAGCCATTAGCTCAGTTGGTAGAGCATCTGACTTTTAATCAGAGGGTCGAAGGTTCGAATCCTTCATGGCTCACCAAAGTTTTTTGCTTAGGCAAAATAACTTTTCATATGCGGGAGTAGTTCAGTGGTAGAACACCACCTTGCCAAGGTGGGGGTCGCGAGTTCGAATCTCGTCTTCCGCTCTCTGTTATATTTTGCGGGTGTAGATTAGTGGTAAAACAAGAGCCACGAGCGTTACATCTGTGAAAAGACTCCGAGTTGTCTCGACGGATCAACATCTTTGGAAAGCTAGCAGAGGAAGAGACATGATAAGGCCCTTGTGGCGGAGAATATATAGACTTTAATAAATAATATTAAATGCGGGTGTAGTTTAGTGGTAAAACAAGAGCCTTCCAAGCTCTGGTCGTGAGTTCGATTCTCATCACCCGCTCCAAACTTTCTAGATCGAATAAGTTCTTTGCAGCAATTTGACGACTAAAGGAAGTAACGCAGGAGTTAAGATCCTAAATAATAAAAGATAATATATTTGGACTAATAAAATCAAGAATAAACCTTAAAAATTTATTTTACTTGGGGCCTTAGCTCAGCTGGGAGAGCGCCTGCCTTGCACGCAGGAGGTCAGCGGTTCGATCCCGCTAGGCTCCACCAATTACATATACTAATACGAAAACCCTAGATTATCTAGGGTTTTATTTTTATGGCAGGGGAAATTAGTGATGTGATCAAGAAGATAAAGGAAAGTCACTTTTTTACGTAATGGTTACCCCTCTAGTTTCAACCGACTTTTTTTGAGTGTTTATAACAATGTTTACTATTTTCTTTTTGATACTTAGTATAAATGTTTAATAGCTTGTCCAATTTTTGACTAGCAATAATAACCTCTTCTGAATTAAGGGGCTTTTCTTTAGCTAGTGTAATCATATGTTTTCTTGCCTTATCAATTCTGCAAAGAATAACATTTTTCGCTTGACTATTTTCCATGCTAATGCCTCCCTTTTTCTATTTGTTTAATAATACCCGATAGTCTAAAAATAAAACATTTTTTCCAAAAAAGTGGGGATTTCTATTTTATCCATGATAAAATAAAAATTATTGAAACCTATTTGGACGTTTTTTCGTAAATAGAGTAACCGCATAGAGCGGAGGTATATAATAATGGAGATATTAATAAAGAGGATCATATTAGATGTAAGAAAAGGCGATCAGGAAGCTTTTGCTGAGTTAGTTGACCTTTATAAAGATAAGGTATATCAGATTTCTTATCGGATGGTAGGGAATGTTCATGAGGCACAAGATATTGCCCAGGAGGCTTTTTTGAGAGCTTATATGAATATTGATAGTTACGATGTAAATAGAAAGTTTTCTACTTGGTTGTTTCGGATAGTGACGAATCTTTCCATTGATCGATTGCGAAAGAAAAAACCTGATTTTTATTTAGACCAGGAAGTAGAAGGAGCGGAAGGGTTAACTTTATCCTCGCAAATTGCAGCTACCCAAGAGCTTCCCGAAGATCAAGTGATTTCTCATGAGTTACAACATTGGATTCAAGAGGAAATTTTAAATTTACCTTTAAAATATCGTTCAGCCATTATATTAAAGTATATTGAGGATTTGTCTTTAAAAGAAATAAGTGAAGTCTTAGATATCCCAGTGGCAACCGTGAAGACGAGAATCCATAGAGGTAGAGAAGCTCTTAGAAAGAAATTAAGTGGTAAATAAAGGAGAGAGTAAAATGAAGTGTAATAAAGAAATAGTCTCCTTAATGCATAAGTATTTCGATGAAGAAATAAGTGAATTAGAGCGGGAGAAGTTGAACATTCATTTAAATAAATGCCAATCTTGTAAAGATCATATGAATGAATTAAAGAAATCGATTGCCTTTGTTCAAAGTTCTTCTCATATCGAGGCACCATCAAATTTTACTGACCTTGTCATGAGCCAGTTGCCTGAGCAAAAGTCATCCATCAGTTGGAAGCGGTGGATGAAGAGACATCCAGTCTTTGTTGCTGCATCTATTTTTATTATATTAATGGCGACTAGTATGTTTTCGGTTTGGCTTGATGGAGGTAATGAGCTTTCGGTTTCAGGTGAGGCTAACTTAATCATCGATAAGGAAAGAAATTTAGTCGTAGTTCCTGAAGGAGAAGTCGTTCATGGTGATTTAGTCATAAGAAATGGCGGCTTACAAGTAGAAGGGCAAGTTAATGGAAACGTGACTGTAATTAATGGTGAAAAATACATGGCACAAGCTGGTAATGTCGTTGGTAATATTGAGGAAATAAATAGAGGATTAGAGTGGTTTTGGTACAATATTAAATCTTTCTTCTCTGATGTCATTAATATTTTTGATGAAAAGAAATAAATAACGCAAGAAGAGGCTAAAAGTCAAAGTTTATCCCTTTAGTTATGGAGTAGTTATTAGTGGATAATAAACTTATTTTAGCTTCTTTTTTCTATGATCGTAAAATATTGTTTATACTATAAAAAAGTACTTCGATTTAACTTAAGAAATTAGGAGATAGGAAAATTGGTTGTTCCAATTTGTTCTTGATGTAAAGAAGACTTGTAGTTCATCACCGAACCAATAGTGTAAACCATATTATTCTAAATACGAAGATGCTGATATAGAATCAACCATATGATATAATTAAAAAGTTACAAACCTCATTATAAAGAACTATTGTTTGGAGGAAAAATGATGTTACCCGAAGATATACAACTTCTTAATATTTTAAGAATCGCTATAGATATTTTGCTCGTTACATTTGTTATATATAAAATTATCATGATTATTCGTGGTACTAGAGCAGTGCAGTTACTTAAAGGAATTATAGTTATTTTAGCTGTTTGGTTCTTGAGTGGCTACTTAGGTTTACATACACTTAGATGGATTATGTCTCAAGCGGTTATTTATGGTCTGCTTGCGATTATCATTATTTTCCAACCTGAATTACGGAGAGCATTAGAGCAGTTAGGACGAGGGAAATTTTTATCGAGAAGTAGTTCAATTGATGATCAAGAAATGGAGAAGTCGATTGACGAGATTGTTAAAGCATCCATCTACATGGGAAAACGTCGTATTGGAGCGTTAATTTCAATTGAACGAGAAACCGGTATGAATGATTATATTGAAACAGGAATTCCTGTGAAAGGAAAATTAACTTCCGAATTGCTAATTAATATTTTTATACCAAATACCCCTCTTCATGATGGGGCAGTAATAATAAAAAGCCATCAAATTATGGCAGCTGGCTGTTATTTACCTTTATCTGAAGATCCGTTTATCTCCAAAGAATTGGGTACAAGGCATCGTGCAGCATTAGGGATTAGTGAAGTAACTGATAGTATTACGGTCGCTGTTTCAGAAGAGACAGGAAATATATCCGTGACTAAAAATGGAGAGATCCATAGAGATTTAGATGAAGAAGCATTAAAAGAGATTTTAATGCAAGAACTAGTAACAGCTTTGAAAACGAACTCGACTTCTCTTTGGCAGTGGGGAGGGAAGAAAAATGGATAAATTGTACAATAATCCTTGGTTTGTAAAGGTAACATCCTTTTTTATTGCGGTCATGCTTTTTGCAATGGTTAATTATGATAATGTGAACAACCAACCCGGGGTACTACCTACCATTACTAACGGTTCCTATACATTAGAAGAAGTTCCGTTACTTGTGCAATATGACGAAGAAAAATATGCCATTACAGAATTAGTTGAACATGTACAAGTAAATTTAAGAGGACCGCAAAATGTTCTGAACTTGCTACAAATTGCACGACCATCTTATGAAGTATTTATTGATTTACGAAATTTAGATCCTGGAACTCATAGTGTTGCTGTTCAATATAGAAACTTTCCCAATGAAGTGACTGTAAACATCGTTCCACAAACAGTTAGGGTAACTATAGAAGAAAAAAGAACGATCTCGTTACCAGTAGAAATAGACTTAATCAATAAAGCAGAAATAAAAGATGGCTATAGTGTCGGTGAGCCAATCGTTAATCCGGTAAATGTTGAAATTACTGCTGCTGAGAGCATTTTAAGGCATGTAGCATTTGCCAAAGGTTTCGTTGATATTCAAGATGTTAAACATAGTATTGAAACGAGTGTTCCAGTCAAAGTTTATGACCAGCAAGGGAATGAACTCCATCTTAATGTAAATCCAGCGGTTGTTGATGTAAAAATCCCTGTAACAAGTCCTAATAAAGATGTACCATTAAAGGTAAATCGATTAGGTGAGCTACCAGAGGGATTAAGTATTCGTTCGATTACTACAGACCCTAAAGAAGTAACGCTCTATGGACCAAATGAAGTACTAAATGAGATTTCTTATATAGACGGGTTAGAAATCGACTTATCGACCATTACTGAAAATACAATTTTTGAAGTGGAAGTACCAGTACCAGAAGGAGTCGAAGAAGTGTCCCCATCTGTTGTTAATGTCATCGTCGAAGTCGACTTAGAAGAAATATTGGGGATCGATGATCTACCGATTGAGGTAATAGGGTTGACAGAACGAATGGAGGCTACCTTTGTAACTCCTGAAGAAGGGACAGTTACTTTAACGGCAAAAGCTTCCCCAACGACGATGGAACGATTACAAACAGAAGATATTCGTGTTTATATAGATGTCAACCAATTATCCGTCGGTGAGCATGAGGTTCCCCTTCATATAAGCGGGCCTCAAAACGTTACTTTTCAAAGCTCATTAACAGACGTAACGGTTATTATTTCAGAAGTGTTAAGTGCTGGTGACGACGATAGTAGTAGTGAAAGCGATGATTTAGATGAGGAAACGACGTAATTTACTAGATAAAATAGGCTTGTAAATTTAAGGAGAGATATGACAATGGGAAAATATTTTGGAACTGATGGCGTCAGGGGAGTTGCTAATACAGAATTAACACCGGAGATTGCTTTTAAGCTAGGAAGATATGGTGGCCATGTCTTAACAAAAAATAGTACTGAAAAGCCGAAAATATTGATCGGTAGAGACACACGTATTTCTGGACATATGTTAGAAGGTGCATTAGTTGCTGGTTTACTTTCGATAGGTGCAGAGGTCATGCGATTAGGTGTTATATCGACTCCAGGTGTTGCCTTTTTAACTAAAGCGTTAAGTGCACAAGCAGGTGTGATGATTTCGGCATCACATAACCCTGTAGAAGACAATGGCATTAAGTTTTTCGGTCCAGATGGTTTTAAGTTGTTGGACCATCAAGAAGATGAAATTGAAAAGCTCTTAGATAAAGCTGAAGATCAACTTCCACGTCCTGTTGGTGCAAATGTTGGTCAAGTAAATGATTATTTTGAGGGTGGCCAAAAATATTTACAGTTTTTAAAGCAAACGGTTGAAGAAGATTTTTCGGGGATCCATATTGCCCTTGATTGTGCTCACGGAGCAGCATCTTCCATAGCACCACATTTATTTGCGGATTTAGAAGCTGACATTTCAACAATTGGCACAAACCCAAATGGTGTCAATATTAATGACGGAGTTGGCTCAACGCACCCTGAAACGTTAGCAAAGGTTGTTGTTGAGAAAGGTGCACATATCGGTTTAGCTTTTGATGGTGATGCAGATCGTTTAATTGCCATCGATGAAGGTGGTAATATTGTTGATGGCGATAAAATTATGTTCATTTGTGCAAAGTATTTTAAAGAAAAAGGTCGTTTGAAGCACCAAACCATTGTTTCTACTGTAATGAGTAACTTAGGTTTTTATAAAGCTTTAGAGGAAGTAGGCATCGTTACTAAACAAACGGGTGTAGGTGACCGTTATGTGATGGAAGAAATGAGAAAAGGTGGCTATAACCTGGGTGGAGAGCAATCTGGTCATATTATTTTTCTTGATTATAATACAACAGGTGATGGAATGCTTTCAGCGCTACAATTAGTGAACATTATGAAAGTGACGGGAAAACCTCTTTCTGAACTTGCTTCTGAACTAGAGACCTACCCACAAAAGTTAGTGAACGTTAAAGTGAAAAATAAAGAAGCGTTACTAACGAATAGTATTATTGCTGACGAAATTCGTCGAGTTGAAGAAGCGATGGCTGGTAACGGGCGGATTTTAGTGCGCCCTTCTGGAACAGAGCCGCTCGTACGTGTAATGGCAGAAGCTCCTACAATGGAACTTTGTGATCAATATGTTCAAGAAATAGTAGATGTAGTTAAGAAAGAGTTAGGTTCTATATAATCTCAAGGCGCTTACGCATTTCTATGCACAGTTAGCACTATTTACGTGCACTGTGCATATTTTTATATTATAGCAACTTTATGTTGTTTGGAAAAATTTAGTCAAAATTACTAATTGACGGTTTTTATGAATATGTAGTATGATTAACTTTGATTTTAAGAAAGAGAGGAGGACCGGACAGCATATATTGGAAAGCGCCTGAACTATTCTCATGGACGGGAAATGGAATAGTTGACGAGGAAGAGGTTTATCGAAGAAATCGGCGGATGCCTCTCGGTTGCTACACCACAATCGTAAACTTTAGTGAAAAACAGGAAGGTGACTTCTTGAACAAAGGCTAAAGTATTGGTGCTCTGCGAAGAAAATAACGTAAAGAGTGGGGCAAGAAGCCCCAAGTTTAATCAAGCACTTGGAATGTTAAAATTCATTAAATAGGATTGTTCGTTTATTTAGCAATACTATTCAATGCTTTTTTCTTGCCCCACCAGAGGGAGGAATAATAAATTATGTGCGGAATAGTTGGGTATATCGGTAATAAAGATGCAAAGGAAATTTTACTAAGAGGTTTAGAGAAATTAGAATATAGAGGCTATGATTCAGCTGGAATTGCGATAGTAAATGATGGTGGCGTTCACGTTTATAAAGAGAAAGGGCGAATTGCTGATTTACGTAAAGTTGTTGATGAAAATGAAACGGGAACAGCGGGAATTGGCCATACACGTTGGGCAACTCATGGACCGCCTAGTCAAGAAAATGCTCATCCTCATCAAAGCGAAACCCATCGTTTTACGTTGGTTCATAACGGTGTAATTGAAAATTATGAGAGTTTACAGCGCGATTATTTAAACGATGTTCATTTTACAAGTGATACTGATACGGAAATTATTGTTCAACTTGTTGAGCGTTTCGTTCGCGATGGTATGGAAGTGGAAGAAGCATTTCGCAAAACTCTTTCTTTATTAAAAGGTTCGTATGCGACAGCAATAATGGATAAAGAAAATAGCGATACCATCTATGTAGGTAAAAATAAGAGTCCGTTACTTGTTGGTAATGGTGATGGAGTTAACGTCATTGCTAGTGATGCAATGGCAATGCTTCAAGTAACCAATGAGTTCATTGAATTAATGGATGAAGAAATTGTTATCGTTACTCGTGAATCAATTACGATAAAAACATTATCTGGTGAGAAAGTAGAACGTAAGTCTTATATTGCTGAGCTAGATGCTAGTGATATAGAAAAAGGTACGTATCCGCACTATATGTTAAAAGAAATTGATGAACAGCCGCTAGTCATTCGTAACATTATTTCAAAGTATCAAAAGGAAAATGGCGAAGTTAAATTAGATGAAGATATTCGTAAAGCGATGCAAGCAGCAGATCGTATTTATATTATAGCTGCCGGTACTAGTTACCATGCTGGTCTCGTTGGGAAGCAACTTATCGAAGGAATTGCGAAAAAACCAGTAGAAACGCATATTGCTAGTGAATTTCTTTATAATATGCCGTTAATATCAGAAAACCCACTCTTTATTTTTATATCACAAAGCGGTGAAACAGCAGATAGCCGCGGTGTTTTAGTAAATGTAAAAAAATTAGGTTATCCAGCTTTAACAATTACAAACGTGCCAGGTTCAACATTGTCACGTGAAGCAGATTTTACTCTTCATACACATGCTGGACCAGAAATTGCCGTTGCCTCTACAAAGGCTTATACGGCACAAATGGCCGTATTAGCTATTCTTGCCGTTGATACAGCACAAGCAAGAGGGCTAAAGCTTGATTTTGATCCAATTAAAGAGTTAAGTATCGTCGCAACAGTCATGGAAACGTTATGCGACCAAAAAGAAGTACTAGAAAAAATTGCTCGTGAATATTTAAGCGTTACTCGTAACTGCTTTTTCATTGGTCGTGCTTCTGATTATTATGTTGGTTTAGAAGGTGCTTTAAAGCTAAAAGAAATTTCTTATATCCAAGCTGAAGGATTTGCGGGTGGAGAATTAAAACACGGAACGATTGCTTTAATTGAACAAGGGACACCAGTGATTGCCCTTGCTACTCAAGAGCATGTCAATTTAAGTATCCGAGGCAATGTGAAAGAAGTTGCTGCACGTGGCGCGAATCCATGTATCATTAGCTTAGAAGGTTTAAATATGGAAAACGATCAATTTGTTTTACCGAAAGTACACGAATATTTAACACCACTTGTAGCCGTAATTCCACTACAATTAATTGCTTACTATGCAGCACTTCATAGAGGTTGTGACGTAGATAAGCCGAGAAATTTAGCGAAAAGTGTGACGGTAGAATAGTTTTTGACACCAACGTTTATTCGCTGTTAAATGACAATAAAGTCGGGGACCGTACAATATAGTTGGGAACTAAAAAGACATCGAAAAGAAAACTTTCGATGTCTTTTTGTATTTGACAGAAAGATTTTTTTCATAGAGAAATGGAGGTATTACGAGAGCGTTACGGTAAGCCATTTATTGAAGTAATCAACAAAAGCGTCGAAGAAAGATATAGTCTTTGCAAATGCCATTTGTTTTAAAAAAAGATTATTCTTTTTTGTGTTGACAACAATATTTAATTTCGTTATCCTTTTGTGGAATTAATAATTAAATACCTCGTTAGGTGAGGCTCCTGTGTAGGAGATATGCTGCTGCCCAAAAATGTCGAAAGACGCCAATGGGTCAACAGGAACCATCGACATAAGGTGGTTTTTAATGCAGCTGGATTTTTATCCTATGCCGCACAGTGCTAAAGCTCTACGAATGGAGGAAACAATTATTTTGTGTTGCCTATGCCTATGGCAAGCATACTATTTTTGTTGTGCACCCAAGCACCTTCATTCGTGAAGGTGTTTTTTTGATATTAATAAAGGTTATAGTTTATAAGTTAAGGGAGAACGAAGACTCCATTTTTAGCTTATAATATAGTGATCTTTTTAAGCCGTTTAAATTTGTAGGGGGTGGGGAAATGGACAGTGACTCGAGTAGGAGAAACAGTATATTCATTATAGAAACAAAAATACAGACTAACGGGAAATTGAGGAATTCCATTTCTACATCTGAGATGTTAGGTTTGATGAATTCCTACTAGGAGGGAATCGTCATGGTGAAATTAGACCAACAAAACCGTGAAAACTATACGAAGCAAATCATTCAAACACTAGTTGACCAAAACATGAATGATTTCAGAGAGTTATTCTTTGAATTACATCCAACAGATCAAATTGATATTTTAAATACAGTAACGAAAAAGCAAAGAGCGATGATTTATAAATTCGTGAGTCCAGAGGAGTTCGCGGAAATCTTCCAAGGGTTAGAAGTCGAAAAACAAAAGCTTTATATTGCGGAATTACAACAAAACTATGCAATAGATGTTATTAATAATATGCCATATGACGATGTTGCTGACTTTTTAGCTGAATTACCAGAAGCAACTAAAGAGCTATATTTAAGCAAGATGGCAAAAGAAGAAGCACAAGAAGTTATTCACTTATTGAAGTATGATGATCAAACAGCTGGGGCAATTATGACTACAGAATATATTTCTGTCGCATCTCTTGATACGGTTCGTAACGTAATGGATCGCTTGCGTTTAGAAGCTCCTGATGCTGAAACGATTTATTACCTTTATGTCGTTGATGAACAGTTAAAATTAGTAGGGGTAGTTTCTTTAAGAGATTTAATTATTGCACCCCTAGATCAAAAAATTGAAGATGTGATGCTGACAAGAGTTCGATCCGTCGAAACACATACGGATCAAGAGGAAGTAGCGAGAATTATGAAGAAGTATGACTTTCTAGCAATTCCTGTTACAGCTCAAGGGATGCTTGTTGGTATCGTAACAGTTGATGATATTATGGACGTTGTGGAAGAAGAAACAGAAGAGGACTTTGGAGAGATCTCAGCGGTAAGAGGTTCTTTAGATGCAAATATATCTGCTTTTGCAGCAGCAAAAAAGCGTTCACCTTGGATTATTATGTTAATGTTTTTAGGGTTGATAACCGCTGGAGTTATCGGTGAATTTGAAGATACACTAGAAAAGGTAATTATTCTAGCAGTATTTATTCCGTTAATTATGGACTCGGCCGGAAATACTGGTACTCAGGCGTTAGCAGTTGTTGTTCGTGGTTTGGCACTAGGTTCAGTTGATCGTTCTTCGGTAGGAAAAATGTTAAAGCGTGAATTTGGAACGGGCATACTACTTGGGTTGTTTTGTGCGATTACATTATTAATTGTTGTTCCATTTTTATATGACGGAGGATTAATTTTAGCAGGAATCGTCGGCGTATCATTATTCATTACACTAAGTCTTTCAACAATGGTAGGAGCAACTGTACCATTGATTATTAATAAATTGAAGATTGATCCAGCAGTTGCATCAGGTCCTTTTATTACAACAATAAATGATATTATGGGCTTAATCATTTATTTCTCCATTGCAACAGCGTTAATAGATTATTTACCACAATAAAAACTTTTATATTATATTACTAAGAATTGGATCATCTATTAAAGGGCTGTCCCAAAAGAAAGTGTCAGACACCGTTAGGCACCAAAATATAGACGAATAATAAATCTATATGTCTATATTTAGTAAGTTTTTCCTGGTGTCAGACACTTGTGGGACGCTCGCTTTTACTATGAAATAATAATGTGAAAGGAAGTTGGCTTGCAAAGTTCCCTTTATTTGTTTTGCTGAGCATCTTGATCAGGATCAAGTTGCTCAATGATTTCTTCTTTTACTTCTTCAATTACTTCCTCTTTAATTTCTTCATATAACTCTTCTTTAACTTCTTCGTAAATATCACTCTTAATATCATCGTACATTTCTTCACGAATGGTTTCTGTCATCGTTGTTAACTGCGCTTCTGTTCTTTTCTTCTTTATTTCCTTTAAGTCTTTACTAAACATAATAATGATCGAAAAGCACATCGCTACCATAATGACGGCAAATGGAAGAGCGGCCACAATTGATGCGGTTTGAAGTCCTGTTAAACCTCCACTTAATAGAAGTACGGTTGCAGTACCAGCGATAAGTAAACCCCAAATTACCTTAATACTCAGAGCAGGTGTTAAACTTCCCTTGGAAGTCATCGCTCCTAGAACGTAAGAGGCGGAATCTGCTGATGTAATAAAAAATATTAATATTAAAAATACAGCTATTCCACTCATAACCATTCCGAATGGAAGTTCACTTAAAGTGACGAAAAGAGCGAGTTCTACATTATTCATAACAACGTCTGCAATGTCAGAACCTTGTGTTCGGATAAGGTGTAGAGCAGTTCCACCAAAAGCAGTAAACCAAATAAGACCTAATGCTGAGGGAACAACGAGAACACCGAAGATAAATTCGCGAATCGTTCTCCCACGAGAAATTCGAGCAATAAATAGGCCCATAAATGGCGCCCATGAAATATGCCATGCCCAAAAGAAAATCGTATAAGCGCCAAGCCAAATGCTATCGGTAAAAGGAGTCATCGTTAAACTCATCGGTACTAAATTGGCAATATATCCACCTAAAGTCGTTACTGCACTTTCAGCGATAAAGAGTGTGGGTCCAAAAATAATCATGAACACTAATAAAATTCCAGCGATCGTTAAATTTGTAATACTTAAAATACGAATACCTCGATCTAAGCCGGACGCAGCTGAGAAAATAAAAAGGATTGTTACAATAAAGATAACAATTAGTTGTGTAACAACTGTATTCGGAATGTTGGTGAGGTGTGAAAGACCACCTGTAATTTGAATAGCACTTAATCCAAAAGTAGTTGCCACACCTGTAGAAGTTGCAATGACCGCTAAAATATCAATCCCTTTTCCAAAATTACCGTGTGCCTTTTTTCCTAAAAGAGGGTAAAAAGCACTACTAATTAGGGCCGGTTGATCTTTTCGGTATTGGACGTAGGCTAATGCTAAGGCAACGAGTGAAAAAATAGCCCAAGGATGAAACGCCCAATGGAAAACCGCATAACGTAAACCAATTCGAGCAGCCTCTGCTGTTTCAGCTGTAACTCCGTATGGAGCATCAATATAATATAAAACCGGTTCGGCTACACCCCAAAATACGAAGCCAACGCCAATCCCCGCTGAAAATAGCATACCAATCCACGAATAATAAGAGTATTGTGGACTTTCATCTGGTTTCCCAAGTTTTAACTTACCAAAAGGACTAATCGCTAAAAATAAAACAAAACCGATAAAAAAGGCGGTAACGATCATATAAAACCAACCGAAATTTTGAATCGTTAAACCTAAAAAATGATTTGCAGTCGATTGTAAAGAACTCGGTGAAGCAATTCCCCATAGTACAAATATTGCGATAATGATACTTGAAATATAAAATACTATACCTGGTTTTTCTTTTACATTCATATTCATAAAATTTACTTGCCGTATGATTTAAAGATTATGTAATGGCAAGCTTACATTCCCCCTAAAATTAAATAGTGTTTTTATAGTATATCATTATTGTAGGTCATAGAAAAAATATTATCTTAACGATTTGTTACAATACCCGCCGCCCATTACGAAAATAAAAAGTTCACGTTTAAATAATACATAAGTGTTACAAGGAAATATATTTCCGGTAGTGATATAAACAAGTTCCATACCAAGTGGTGAGGTTTTCTTTATTAAAACAAGGAAGGTATATTCGACGTTAAAGAAAACTAGACCTTTTCTCACGGTATAAAAGGTCGTTTGTTTTTCTTTTTTTATTTCACAAATAGTTAAGATGATATATAAAGCATTTTAAACGGTAGTATTTGGTAATGCTTTTAACCTAAAACGTTCGGAAAATTCAACGAATTTGAGTTTTTATTAACATTTTGTTAAATAATTATAGGTGTAAGTGACTAATCTAGCAGAAAAATAAAATGAGAACTCTGATGGATAGCCAGGAATTAAACGGTTGTAATAAGATGAACTCATAACACAACGAAGATCCTAAGCACAAACTACTGGGTCTCGATAAAGGCAAAGCTAGCGAAAGTTAGTGACGCAAAGCTACAGGGGCTAAGGTGTAAAACAACTACACTACGCCAGCCAGTTACCGAAAGAAATAGGGAGTTTGTTTTGTGCTACATAAATATTTAGTAGTATAAATGCATCGCACTTTTATTTAAGTGTGTAACCCCACTTTCGGTAAGGTGGGGTTATTTATATTGATGGAGGTGAACGTGGAATGAAGCAGTCTGTAAACTGAGTACTGGTAAGGTCCTTGTTGATCATATAGGTGAAGCGAAAAGTTTTTGGCAGCGTTTTCGCAGTTTATGATTACAAAGGGTTTTCCGTCAAGTAGCGGACTGCATATTAAACCCTACCGCTCGATTTACACGTTTTTTATGAACTATGCTATCGACGTATTGTATTTAAAAACCGAAACGAAACTTGGCGATTATGTTGAAGCTAGACATCATTCGTGTTCACATGCTTAATCACATTTAATTAAAAAGGAGCGATTATAATGGTAGATAAGTTAAAACAATTAGTAGTTGAAGAAGAAGGACAAGGGATGACAGAGTACGGGTTAGTATTAGGGTTGATTGCGGTTGCTGTGGTTGGTACTTTAGCGTTCCTCCGTGAAGAAATTATTGATATATTCCAGGATGTTTTAGATACAGTAAGGAGTCGTGACGGAGAAGGCGGCGACGGAGGTACTACGTAAAATGATAGTTAGCAATAGTAGTGGCTTTGCGTTTTAGAACGTAAAGCCATTTTTTAAAAGATTGTGAGGGGATGAAGATGATAGCGATCAATCTGTTTTTAATTATTGTGTTGGCAGTTTGCGTCGTTACTGATGTAAAGAGTAGGAAGATTTATAACAAAGTCATTTTTCCGAGTCTCGTCATTGCATTCATTGCTAACTTTGTTATTTACGGTTTTAGTGGTGTTTCAGCGGCTTTGGTAGGTTTTTTCCTCGGTTTAGCGATTTTGCTCATCCCCTTTTTATTAGGTGGAATGGGGGCTGGTGATGTAAAACTTCTTGCTTTTATAGGTGCACTGAAAGGAACATCATTCGTGTTCATTACAGCGATTTATATGGCTATTATTGGTGCGATTATCGCATTAGCGATTGTAGTATTTCGCAAAGGATGGGCAAAAAAATGTTTGTATTTTTTATATGGGAAAAAATGTGGTCTAGCAGTTCCGCTAATTTTTGATAAAAAATCATTAACAGCAACATATCCTTACGGAGTCGCCATTGCTTTAGGAGCAATATTTGCCCTCGTATTTCAGGAGTTGCCTTTTTTATGATCAAAGAGGAAAAAGGACAATCGATAGTAGAAATGGCCCTACTTTTACCAATATTACTGCTTTTACTAGTAGGAATATTTGACTTAGGTCGAGTGTTATATACAAACATTCATCTTCATTTAGCGACTCAAGAAACCGTTCGCTTAGGTGGCTTAGGTGCGAGTGATGAAGAAATGACGCAATTTGCAAAAGATTATATTCATATCGGTGATGTCACATTACTAGAAGTAACGATTAATCCGGATGAAGGTCATCGTGTCCCGGGTGAGTACGTAACGGTTGCGCTCGAGTACCCTATCGAATTTTTTACACCGTTCGTCTCAAAACTTATTCCTTCCACGTTTAAAATGAACACAAACTCGACGATCCGAGTGGAGTGAGGAGGATGAGAATGTTTATTCGTTTATTAAAAAAAGAAAATGGTAATGCACTCGTCTTCGTTTCTTTTGCCATGTTAGGACTTCTTGCGATGACGGGACTTATTATCGACGGTGGTACATTGTATATGACGAAAAGTCATATGCAGAAAACAGCGAATGCGGCAGTTTTATCAGGTGCGCAAGAGCTCCCTATTACTGAAGATAAAATAAATATTACTGAAGATAAGGTAAATAGTATTGTAGAGCAAATTTTAATAGATCACGAAGAAACTGATAGTCTACATTCAATAGAAATAACGATCGGCAAACGAGTTGAAGTAGAACTAGAAAAAGAAGTTCCGCTTGCTTTTTCCAAATTGTTCGGACGGGAAACAGCGATGGTTCATGTAGAGGCAGCGGCAGAAATAGGTGTAATGGGCAGGGCATATGGCGCAGCGCCTTTAGGAATTGACGAGGCTACTCAATTAGAGCATTACAGAGAGTATAATTTAAAAGTCGATCAAGAAGATGTCGACACAGGAAATTTCGGTGTTTTAGCGCTTGGTGGTCCTGGAGCTAATACGTATGAAGATAATTTACGAAATGGCTATAATGCGGAAATTAAAATCAATGATATTTTAGAAACTCAAACAGGGAATATATCTGGGAAAACAAGAACGGTGATCAATGAGTTAGTTCAAAAATGTCCTTACAATCCGGGGGATGTATTCGAACGAAACTGTTCTAGGGTACTCCTAATTCCGGTTTACAAACCGCATTATATCAGTACTAATCAGTTAAAAGAGGTGAAAATAACCGGTTTTGCTTATTTTTTTATTACTGAACCGATGAATAGTAATGATACAACAATTACCGGAGTGTTTATCAAAAGAACCGGGACTGGTTTTATTGAACCAGATAGCAGCTATCAAGGTGCATACAGCGTTAGATTGACAAAGTAGGTGAAATAAATGAGATCTAAATTTATATTACTATTAGCGATCGTCATGGGAAGCATTACAACGGTACTGTTTTACAGTTATATGAAGCAGTATGATGCGACTGCGGCAATTACCGAAAATATGGTAGAAGTAGTTGTCGCAGCGCAACCATTGAAAAAAAATGAACGAATTACTATGGATAAAGTAGAAGTAACGAATGTCCCAGAGACAGGACTTCACCCTCAGGCGGTTACATCGATTGAACAGGTAGATGGGCTCATCGTTAATGCTGATATTTCTAATGGGGAAGTCATTTTAACTCACCGGGTTCAGCGAGAAGAAGATGAGAAGCTATTCGTTTCGCGAAAAGTAAAAGAAGGTCTTCGGGCGGTTTCAATAGGAGTTAATTTCGTTCAGTCGGTTTCAAATTTAGTCGAACCTGAAGATTATGTCGATGTTGTTTTTAGCGAAGTCATTAAAGTCGATGGTGAAAATGTCGTTAATACGGAATTAATTTTAGAAAATGTCCGAGTATTAGCAGTTGGACGAAAATTAATCGAGTCAACAAGTGGTGAAAACTACATGGAATATAGTGCAGCTACATTAGAACTAACACGAGACGATACAGTAAGACTCGTAAACGCCTC
>SKSA01000175.1 GCA_007118195.1 Anaerobacillus sp.
AAATTGTCTGGTACTAACATTCATTTGATATATATTATGTATCAACAACTAACATTGCTTTAGATTGTGTCAATGAAAGTTTTTATCATAACAATACTTTTACTTACAAACTTATTCCCCAACCACCAACAATCAAAACCTAAATTAGAATTTATATAAAATAAAAACGAGTTTACTCCCCCAGCAGGAACAACCTCGTTTATATCTCTTATACTATTAAAATGTCTTTCTTCTCTCTATAGGTAATTTAAACTGTATTAATGGCTCCTGCTGTTTTTTTTTTGCCTTTTTGTAGATAAAAAACGTAATAATTGCAAGTCCCGCCACTAAAAACAAAACATATTGATCAAGCGTTCCATTTAGAAATCCTAATGGAACAAGGGAGAGAATGAAAAAATAAATAAGATTTCCTAGCCCCGTTGCTATTATGAAATCTTTAAATTTAATTGAACTAACCCCACTCACCATATTTATAATACTTGTTGGAACAAGAGGAAAGACCCTTGCAACAAATACGTACATAAAACCGTTTTCTTCAGCCTTTTTCTTAATACTTTCACTAATTTTATTCTCTAAAATACCTTTAAAGAAATAGCGGATACTAACAAAAACGATTGCCGCAGCTATAACACTAAAAATCCAACTCCATATTACCCCATAGATAAACCCAAAAAATGCAATATTTTTCGTTAAAATTAAAATTAACGGAATCACTGTTAGTGTATTTTGAATCAATATCACTATAAAAGTTATTAATAACAATAAAGGTAATTGATCGCTAACTGTTGAGTACAGATTTTCTAGTTCGCCTGACCTTAATGTATAAAATAAGTCTGTATTTAAAACAAAATGTATGGTTATTACTAAAATAGTAAGAAACGAAACGACCTTTATCCAGCCTTTGATTAGATTCACCTTCTTTCATTTTCCTCATTTTAACAAGGAAATATGAACAAAGTATGAATAAAAGCTTTTTCCTTTGCTCATTATTAAGATTATCAGATTCCTTAAATGACTTTCTTTTGTTGAGCTGTTTTTCTCATAGATTTAATAAAAACAGAACCAACTAAAGCAGTAATTGGAATCGATAAAATTAACCCGATGCTTCCAGCTACTGTTCTTAAAATTTCCACTACTAAAAACTCCATATGAATTAGCTCAGAAAAAGTATTTTCATAGGCATATAACAACATTAAAAGCGGTAATGCTGCACCTACGTAAGCAAGGATTAACGTGTTTGCCATTGTACCCATAATATCTTTTCCAACATTCATTCCTGATTGAAACAATTGCTTCGTTTTAATCGTAGGATCTGCTTTTTTTACTTCGTCCATCGACGATGCAATTGAGATCGCCACATCCATTACAGCACCTAGTGCTCCAATAATAATACCCGCAAGCAATAAACCTTGAAAATCTATACTAACCTCATTATGGAACAATTGCAACATTCTTTCCTCTTCACCATGAAAACCTGTCAGTTTCATAGCGTTTGAGAATATGATCGATATAATCGCTGCTGAGGCTAGCCCACCAACTGTACCTGCAAGAGCCGCTAATGTTTTAATAGTAAATCCACTTACTGTAACAAAGGTAACTGCGGTAACAATCGCTCCAGTAACAATGGCTAACAATACTGGATGGTAACCAGCAAATAAGTAAGGTACCATAAATTTAAAAATAATAAATAGTGTAAAACCTAGTGTTAAAATAGATTTCAAGCCTTGTTTTTGACCAAATATTACTAATAACGCGATAAAAATACCTACTAATAGAATGGTAGGGCGATCTCTTTTATAATCCATAATATCTGCCGCTAAAACGAGACCATCCTCAAACTGTATTTGCACAAACACTTTATCATTTTGTTTTAACTGAAAATTACCATACCCTCTGCCATCGCCAGGATAGTTATAGCTTTCAGCAATAATCACATCACCTTTATACTCCCCTGAGGTAATTTGTAATTTGACAATTTGGTGCTCCATTTCCACACCACTGAAGGGATCCATTTCGGTGCTTCTCTCAACAATTTCGAGGACTTTCCCTTCCGTCTTAATTAAATTATATGAATCATCTAATAAATCTTTATTGTGTTCTCCTTGTTCAGGCCACTCTTCCCATTCTTCATCAAAATTTTCATAAATAGTATCATAGGCATCTAATCCAGTTTCTTCACTAGTTGTTTCCCCCTTAACATTTGTTAAAGTTAAAGATAGACCGAGAACTAAAAATGTAAGTAGAACGATCGTTTTTTTCATTACACTAACCCTTTCTCTATTTTCTTACATGAATTTAGCTCCCCCATAAATTCATGTATAAAACAAAAGTGTCAGCCAACTCAATACTAAAAATAGATCATGGGTAACCATTTCTAATATAGCATTTTCGTAGGGACTGACACATTAAGTCAAATTATATCGTTTTAAACTTTCGTAACCTTAGTGTATTTAAAACAACCGATACGGAACTAAATGCCATTGCTGCTCCAGCTAACATCGGGTTTAATAAAAGCCCAAAGACTGGGAACAGTAAACCTGCAGCTACTGGAATTAAAACAATATTATAACCGAACGCCCAACCAAGGTTTTGCCAGATCATTCTCATTGTCGCTTTTGATAAGCGTAATGCTGTAACTACACTCATAATGTCACCGCGCATTAATGTAATGTTTGCTGTTTCCATCGCTACATCTGTACCTGTACCGATTGCAATTCCAACATCTGATTGAGCTAAGGCAGGTGCATCATTAATTCCATCACCGACCATAGCCACTACTTTACCTTCATCTTGTAGAAGCTTAACTTCTTTCGCTTTGTCTTCCGGTAACACTTCAGCTATAAAACGATCAATTCCCGCTTGTCTAGCAATCGCTTCAGCCGTTTTGTAGTGATCTCCTGTAATCATTACTACTTCTAGGCCCATTTTTTTCATCTCGCTAACCGCTTTAATCGAATCCTTTTTCAACGTATCAGCAACGGCGATAACTCCTGCGCATACACCATTTTCAGCAACATACATTGGAGTTTTTCCTTCATGAGCTAATTTTTCTGCTTCTGCTTTAATATTCTCGATTTCTACGTTCTTTTCTTTCATTAATTTTAAGTTACCAATTAAGACTTCTTTTCCATCGAATGTAGCTTCAATTCCATGACCGACAATCGCTTGAAAGTTTTCTGGTTCGAATAATTTCAAACCACGTTCTTTAGCTGCTTGAACGATTGCTTCTCCAAGTGGATGTTCAGAAGCAGTTTCAATGGAAGCAGCGATCGTTAATAATTCATCCTCTGATAGTGTAGATGAAGTAACAACAATATCTGTTAATACAGGCTTACCTTCTGTAATTGTTCCTGTTTTATCTAAAACGACTGTATTTGTTTTATGAGCTTTTTCTAAGCTTGCTGCATCTTTAATTAGAACACCATTTTCTGCACCTTTTTCAGTTCCTACCATAATTGCTGTAGGAGTTGCTAAACCTAGAGCACACGGACAAGCGATAATTAACACGGCAATAAACGTTGATAACGCGAATATAAGTGATGGATCTGGCCCGATGAAATACCAAACGAGTGCTGATAATGACGCAATAAAGACAACTACCGGCACGAAGTATGCTGAAACAACGTCAACAATTCTTTGGATCGGCGCTTTTGATCCTTGCGCTTCATTAACCATACGAATAATTTGCGCAAGAGCTGTTTCTTTCCCAACCTTTGTTGCACGGAATGTAAAACTACCTGATTTATTAATCGTTGCACCGATAACTTCATCGCCAGCTGACTTTTCAATTGGAATGGATTCACCAGTTAACATTGACTCATCTACCGAAGAATTCCCTTTGATAACAACACCATCAACAGGTACTCTTTCACCTGGTCTTACTGTAATTTCATCGTCAAGCATTACCTCATCAATTGGAATTTCCATTTCTTGACCATTTCTAACAACACGAGCTGTTTTTGCTTGTAAACTCATTAATTTTTTAATCGCATTCGAGGTTTTACCTTTTGCTTTCGCTTCAAAGTATCTTCCTAATAAAATTAATGTCGTAATAACTGTCGTAACATCATAGTAAAGTTCGTTCGGGAAACCCATCCCCGTTAATGTTTCTGGAAATAGTGTCAACGCTCCACTATAGAGCCAAGCACTAGTTGTACCCATGGCTACTAATACATTCATATCTGCTGATTTATTTTTTAAGATTTTATAACTATTACGATAAAATCTCCAACCTGGTACTAATTGGACGTATGTCGTTAACAGTAATAGCACATATGGGCTAGCTAAAATAGCAGGGACCCATTCACCCCAGCCCGCCATCATATGAGGGATACTACCAATTAAAACGATCGTCGTTACAATTGCAGCGTACGTAAAGTCCTTTTTTAATTTAATTCTTTCTTTTTCTTGATCTTCAGCAGCCGTATCCTCATTTACTTCATCAAGTAATGCCGCTTCATAACCTAACTTTGTGACCGCATCAATGACACGCTGTGTTTGGAAACTACTGTCTTTCACATGTACTTGCGCTTGGTGTGAAGCTAAGTTTACTGTGACACTTCCTACTCCTTCAACTTTTGAAAGTACTTTTTCAACACGACCTACACAAGAAGCACATGACATCCCTTTAACAGAAAAGAGATATTTCTTTTCTGGAGTGTCTGATTTTAACCTTGCTTCAAAACCTATTTTCGTAATCGCAGCTACCACTTGCTCATCTTTCACCGTAGCAGGATCATACTTTACTTGAGCTTGGTTTGTTGCTAAGTTTACACTAACAGATTCAACGCCATCTACTTTTTTCACTACTTTTTCGACACGATTCACGCAAGATGCACACGTCATGCCAATGACGTCAAATGTTTTAGTTTCTACGCTCATTACTAAGTCCTCCCGTCATTCTAATAGGGTATTTTATTTTTTCTACCTTTTCCCTTTTAAAGATATGGTTTTTAATAACCTAAGTTCATTATACTACTATGGGGTATAAATTGCATTATAAATGTTTTCTATTAAGAAACAATGAAGTTTTCTTGTAAAATATTGAGATCCGGCTACAAATTTCGCACTATA
>SKSA01000207.1 GCA_007118195.1 Anaerobacillus sp.
CTAAATAAGAAGGTCTACCTTCTAAATAAAACGGGGAAGATAATGCATCATATTCATTTTGATCGATTAAATATTCTCCCTCTTTTTCAGGCATAATCATTACGTATTTAGGGTCTTGCTGTAGGAGTTTAAATCCTTGTTGATAGTCAGTAATCGTTACCTTTTTTAATTGAGAATCTTGATCAATTTGATCGGTGTATACTTTACCTCTACTTACGATAAGAATTCGATCATATAAGTCTTCATAATTAATAATGGGATGGCTTGAAAAATGGACAAAAAATGCTTTTCTTTCTGCAGGAAAGGTCGTTTCAGCATACTTCATAAACCGCTGCCGCTCTTCTGTTTTATTTGGACCAACCATGATATCTCCTTCACCAGACTTCATCATTAATAGAGCTGTTTTAAAAGGTTGGTTAATAAACTCAAATTTTATATTAAGCCGTTGTTCAAGTTCTTTCATGATCTCAAAATAAATTCCTGAAACTTCTTTTTCTTTAAAAATACGATAAGGTGGTGCGTGGTTTCCGACTACTTTTAAAGTCGGGACTGTAACTGAGCGATCGTTTTCTTCTAGAAGAGGGAGTTCTTTTTGAGATAAAAATTGTTCCTCTAGTAAATGGCCCTCTTCCGCAGACGGATGGTACTGGTCTACGTACCAATTAAAAACAGTACCAAGGGCTAATAAACAAGGTTGGATATATTCAGAAGTTATCACTTCATTATCTTCCCCTTGATCGTGACTACCGAAGTTACCGAAAGCTTGAATAGTTCCTAAGTTAATTAAAATATGCTTCGGTAAAAGGTTGTTTCGGTCTAATGTTTGAATGAGATCGTTGAGCATTAGTTTTGAAACTGGCTTTCCTTGTTTATGGAAATCTTCTTTAATATAAACCGCCTTGCATATCGCCTCGGCAGATTTTCTCGCCTGAAACAAAGAAACTTCAGGGTCTGTGCCCTGATATTTCAATGTTTTTTCATAAAGGTTTTTCACCCGTTTAATTTCGGCCTCTAGCTTATTTATGCGGTTTGTTAATTTTCTTTTTGATTTGCACATAGGAACTCATTCCTTTTTTCATAAGATCTTTAACGCCTTGACCTAACAGTAAAATAGAGTTCATCGACCTTGGCGTATGTACATATGTAATCTCTCAAACACACAAATTCTCCTGTTAGTTAGTTTAAAATATTTAACTACCACTAAACTTCCCCTCAAACTTATCTTTCACTACTTCAACTGTTTCGTTTTTATGTATATTGATCATTTCATCAAAAAGTAAAACGTTGTCAGAAGTACCGATGGCGTGAACGAGCATCGCTTCTGTGCAGCTTGATATAAACGATATTTCTAACTTTTTATAAGATGAATTTTCTTTTTTAGTGAACTCAAATATTTGTAAATACTCGCCTTCGATAGCAGTAGGGATATATTTTGGTTTTTGTTGGACGAATTTTAATAATTCGATACTTTGAAACACTTTTTCTTGTAATGGAGATGGGCCTATTTCTATATAATCAGTGTCTTCTGGGTCATCACCGGCATGTAAGTCTAGGCCTGTATGTATAAAGACTTTTACGCTACGATAAGTAATTGGTGTGTGGAAAGGGATTGTAAAGGAAAAAGGGATATAAATCGTTTGCCCTGCTGAGATGTGAAATGGTTGACCGACCACAAATTTATCAATTTTCACTTCGGTTCTTTCTAACGGGAGTTTCGGATTTTTCGCGCATTCAGATTTTAAGTACATATATAAATAGCCAAGATCAGAATCTTCTTTATTCGCTTTTACTTCTACTTCCCCATCAACGACTTCTCCTACAGTATAGTGCGTTTTATTAACGGTCGTCATAATTGATATATCTTCAAAATTAACGCGATGTAATCTCTTTTGGTATTTTGGCATTGTTCCTTCTTCCTTCCGGTTTTTTCAGCTTATCTTTGTTAAACCTGTTAAAACTCTTTTCAAACATTCATTTTTACCTACACCCACATTTTTATCCTATGGATTAACCCCTCAATGTTTCAACAAAAATGCGGGCTTCGAATTCCATTTTTGCAACACTTATAGTTGTATATTCAAAAATGCAAACGGCTTAGAAAACTCATCAAAGCGACATTGTAAGTTGAACTTATGTTGTTCATGATTCCAAATAAAGTTGTTAATAGATTCTAATTGCTGGAAAAACTCACAAACATCGTCTTTTTTTAGTAACTCGAAGCCATGGGCGAAGCGACTGTTGTTTCGTAAATTCAGAAAATCGTTAACTGTTTTCAGAGTAACACCACTTACCATATGTTCATTAAGTGCCTTCAATAAAATAAGTCCATTCATTAAGCTCAGCTTACTAGGCAAATGGTGCACACGCCGATAATTGAAATAAACTTGACTAGAAAATTCATTATATTTCTGCAGCAGCTTTTTTTGGTCTAAATGGCGATAGCTTGCCTTCGAATGGAAAATATCATGCTTAAGTAATAAATGCTGGACAGTTAATTCTAACGAGCGATACGTCAGTAATGCAGCCGCATCATATTTTTTACTCGTAATAAAGTGCTTTGTTAATTCATAAAAATAGCCGAACAAATGCCAGTATAGTACCGGTTCAGATAAAACCTTTCTTTCTGGCTCCTGGCTTAGGTTTCTTAACGGTTCAATCGCTTTCAGTTGTTGTTCAAGCTCATTGACTGGAATTCTCCATAAGTCAAATTTACGCCCCCAGTGGATAGCGTTTTCGATATTTTCATAGGCTTGATTAAATTCCATCGCTTCTAAATGAAAGTAGCCTTTGGCCAAACTTTCATACACTTCATAAGGGCGGGGGTTTGTCACTCGCTCTTTTATTTCTGTGAAAATTTCTGTCGCCTGTTCGAAATCTTCACTATTAAACTTAATGATTGCTTTCCTAAAATCTTTCCCACCAAATGTATCGAGTGGATCCTCTAGCTTAATAGGCTCTTCTTGACCTGGAAAAGGTTTTTCTTCTTTTAAATAATTGCCGTTATTATCAATATAAAGAAGGTCAATCCCTAAAAAGTTAGCCGCTAACGTACAGCCTGAGACCATATTTTTCTTACCACCTGTAATGTCAATCGCTACTTTGTTTAGTAATTGGTCACCGAATATACGTCGCTTATTTAAAAATTCTAGGATTGCTTCATAAACATCCGTTCCATTCGTACGCGTTACCACTTTATGATCACATTGGGTGTGACTTAAACCTGTAAACTTACAAATCTCATTGATTTTGCTCTCGGTTTCTTTCGAACAAACAAAAAACACTTCCTTTGGCTGCAGCGCTTTGATCCACATAATGAGCGGATCAATATTAAAGCCGACGGAAACGATTAAATAGTCGTATTCGTGAATTTCCCCCTCTGCCTGCTTCAGTTTTACTTTTTCGATAAAAGCCGAGCAAATCTCTTCAAATAAATTTTCCCGATAGTAAACTAGTGCTTCAAGCTTATTAATCTTTAACTTTTGCATGTACGTTGATTTATGATCTTTAAATGTCGTCATTTCATCACCCGCTCTAAGTAGATTTACCTATACATACTATTCGCTGAAAATTCGGTTAATTCCTTCTAGTAATGGGTGTTTTTGTAAAATATTGTTGTTTTAAGAGGAATATTGGTAATTGCGTTTATTTTTGAAGATCGCTTTTTCGATTAATTGTATACGTTTACCTCCGTTCATTTTCCTTCATTTTCATATTTCGCTATTATTTCTTTCTCGATTTCATCTAACTCTTTTCTTCCTTCAATATAGTCTTCAAAAAATTTAAGGTCTTCTTTGGCTGGTTCTGGGGAATCTAACGAACCGAGTGCAAATGCATCCCTTACATATTTCTTTCTCTCTTCTTTCGTTGAATTTGCAATGCTATATTTATTTTCCATATAGAAAAAACACCCTATCTATATAAAATTTGGTTTGTTGGTTAGGGCTCTGCCCACCTTTTACAATCTATTTGGGGATTTATAGTGGCAATAAACATTTCATCGATTTCACTTTAATGGCGTTTTCATCGGCTTTCACCCTGGCAGACTTTTCTTTTAAACTACTTCGGCCACCGTACCCCCTTTTGCTCTTTTCATACCACTACACGCTCAATATGATAAAGTTTACAATAAGCATAGTCATTCTCTTGCCGACATTGCTCATTTACTTCATTATTATTGAAAACTAAATTAAGTAGAGGTGAACTACGATGCATCACATAAACTCTCTAAGGGAAAGTATAGAAAGATTAATCAAGGAAAATCAAGAACAAAAAGAACGTATGGATGCCGTTTTGGACTCAATTGATAAGGTAGATAGTAGAGTTAAATTTACTGAAAAAATAATCAGCACTATGCAGCACAATGGAGCCGTCCCAGAAGTTATCGCGGAAACACTGAATATAGAATTAAACCAAATAGATGAGGAAAGATTTTGCGATCGCTTGAAAAAAAAGCCTATGGATTATTTAAATGAAGAAGAAACAAACGAATTTGAAAAAATATTAGAGAAAATAAAAAGCATGGATTTCCGAGAATTAACAATGGATGATACATTTATTTATCATTTTATCGATCAAGTTACTTCACGCTACAATTATGAAGTGAAAAACTTCAAAGAAACAGAAGACGATTTAAAGTTTAGTGACAACGTTAATTTACATAAGCTAGGAATGATTCACGATAGAGATTTGATAGCAAAATATTTAATTAGACGGTTAACGAATGAAATAGCTTACCAAAAACAAAAGTCGATGATAGAGGCGCTAAAGTTAGACCAAAGTATATTCTAGTGACTTAGGTTTATTTTAGGCGTGGTAAGACTCTCGCATCAATTCCCACCATTAAAATGGTACTCAAGAGGGTGCTGCCACGCACCCTCTTTCATTATAATTTAAATGATTTAACTAAATTTTGTAGATCTTCTGCCATATGTGCTAACGTTTCAGCTGCTGTTGCCACTTCTTCAACAGAGGCAGTCTGTTCTTCTACAGAGGCAGCGATTGTTTGCGTGTTACTTGCAGATATTTCTGAGATTTGTTTGTTTTCTTCAGCGGTATTCACTAA